>CALHDG010000083.1 GCA_938023075.1 uncultured Chitinophagales bacterium | reverse complement strand
TTGGCAGCAATTTCATCTTCTAAGCGTTGCATTAAAACGGGCTGCTCTACTTCTTCTAATATTGTTATATATTTTAATTGATGAATTAATGCCTTTACCCGTTGCGGTGCATTGTTATCTTCTTTCGCTTGGGCATAAATTTCGTTTACTATTTCGGCGGCAGATTTGGGGAGTTGTTTTTTCTCTAACGAATCTACCTTTTGCCATTGTTTTTTGTATTTGTTGTTGTCAATCACCACAGTATTATTAGGTTTAGAATTGTTGAGTGTTTGGGGTATTTTTGATATTTGAGGAGTCTTTCCAGGAGTAGAACAAGCAAACAACGCTACCAAGGCTATTAATATAATAGAGAGTGGAGCTAGATTATACTTCACAACAAACTTTTGTTGAGTTAAGTGCTTGCATTTTAATTTATATTTCATATACTATTTTTTAGGCTTATGCTAATTTAGCATGATATACGTGATATAAAGATACACATTTTTTAAACGAACAAAATAAAGAACAAATATATAGCAGACCAAAAAACACCTGCAAGCTCTCAATTTTGCTTAGTTAAGTAACAGTTACTAATAAAGTTGATTGAACTTTACTAACCGGCTATTTTTTTAAAGAAATATTCAGAATTCTTTAAGAGCTACTATTAGCTGTGTGCATATAGCCAAAGTTTGCGTAAACTTCTTACCTAAATTGAAAATATACAACCTTATTTTATTTTACTGTAAAAATCAGGCATTAATTTTGATAAACTATTTATGCTTTCAAATGAAAAAAAGTAACCTATGAAGAATGTTATAAATTATTTTCCAATTATTCTATTAAATTTGTGTTGTATAGCAAGTTTTGCTAAGATTGATTTAGATTTTAGTAAAAAAAGAGGCTTATATAATGCTCCTTTTACTTTACTTATTAGTGCAGACCAGCCTAACACCACCATAAGGTATACTACCGATGGTTCGATACCGAATGTTAACAATGGCAATGTTTACAATGGCGGTATTTACATGAATAACACCACGGTTTTACGTGTTTTTGCTTACAATAACATTGATCAATCTAATGTAAGAACACATAGTTATATATTTTATGAAGAGGTACCTTTTCAACCTGATACTAAAGCGGGTTTCCCAGATACTGGATTTGCTTTTGACGGTTCGATTGTAAATAACAGCACTTATGCAAATCAGTTAAATGATGCGTTGTTGCAAATCGGCACCATCTCTATTGCTATAAATTTGAATGATTTTGCTGGTGTATATAATGACACCTTAGAAATGCCTGCTTCAGCTGAGTTTATTATTCCTTCTACTGGCAAACACAAACAAGAAGATTGCGGTATAGAACGTTTTGGTGGCTCCAGTTTCAATAGCCACAAACGTAATTTTCGCCTTTCTTTTAAATCTATTTATGGGGATGAGAAATTATCTTTCCCCTTATTTGATGATAATGTTGTAAATGAATTTGATCAATTGGCTTTACGAGCTGGTCATGCAGGTTGTCTCAATAATGAAGGTAACTCTTTACATACTGGCGAAAGCAATGATATAGCCGATCAGGTTGTTCGTGATTTACAGATTAATATGTCGGACAACAAGGTGGGTGTAGCAGGCAATTTTATGCATGTATACTTTAACGGTATTTACTGGGGAGTTTATAATGTTACGGAAAGACCAATAGACGGTTGGGCTGAAAAATATTTTGGCGGAAAAAAAGAAGATTATGATGTGATTAAAACAAAAAGAGCTTTAGATGGAAACGAAGGCGACTGGAATACTTTAGTGAACTTTGCTGCGACCAACAATCTTGCCAACAGCAGCAATTATCAAACCATCCAAAATTATATTGACATTGATAACTTTATCGATTACATATTAGTATCTAACTACGCTCCACATTCAGATAATCATCCATCTGCCAAAAACTCTTTTGCAACCAACAACCGGTTAACCAATAATGGTTTTAAGTTTTGGATTTGGGATACCGAACCGGCCTTTGACTATTACTGGGAAAGAAATTGGTTTAAAAATGACAGCACAGGCTCTTATCCATTCGATACTATTTATACCGCTTTGCTTAGCAACGCCAATTTTGTTATGCAAACTGCCGATCATATGGAATGCCATTGTTTTAATAACGGTGCTTTAACACCCAGTCAAGTAAGCTCAACCTACATGAAAAACTATGATGCTTCGAACATTGCCATGATTGCTGAAGCTGGCAGATGGGCAAATAGTTCTGCTTATACTGGTTTGGTGAATGCCAAAAACAGAATTGTGAACAGCTATCTTCCTCAAAGAACAGCTGAAACTATTAACAACTATAAAGTAGATGGTTTATACCCAAATCTTTCTGCAGTTAGCTTTAATCAATATGGTGGGGTGTTAGCCAACGGAGCTTCTATCTCTTTAAATAACCCAAATGGAGTAGGCTTAATACACTATACTATTAATCGAAATGATCCACGAGCCAGTGATGGAGCTATTTCCTCAACTGCTCAAACATACAGTGGAAGTATTAATTTGCCAAATGGAGTTCATGTTGTGAAAGCCAGAGTTAAGCAAAACAGCAATTGGTCTGCCATGTGTCCTCGTAAATTTTATGTGGGTCAAAACTACACAGGTTTAGTTATTAATGAAATTCACTATAACCCAGATGATAGTATTTTTTACAATCCAGCTATTAATGCGATGGATACCGTTTCTGGTAGAAACTTTGAATTTGTTGAATTAAAAAATACCGGCAATCAAGATGTGTATTTAGAGGATGTAAAGTTTAATAAAGGCATTACCATAAAGTTTGAAGAAAATATAATTGTACCACCTGCAGGTTTTATAGTAATTGCAGAAGATGCCTATTGGTTTCAGCAAAAATATGGTTTTGCTCCAGATGCAACTTATGCTGGAAAATTAGACAATAGTGGAGAAAATATATGGTTACTCGATCCGATGGATAATCTTATCGATACCCTAAGATATGACGATAATTTACCTTGGGATACCATACCGGATAATGGAAAGTATTCATTGGCATTAATTAAAGCGAACTCAGATAATGCCAATTCAACAAACTGGTCATCACAAATAATTTATGCAACTCCAAAAGCTGAAAATGCATTTTGCGATGGCTCATTAGCTTTTAATCCAATTGTTGTTGATCTATCATGTAATAACTCTAATGATGGTTTTATTTCTGGCAATGCTACTGGAGGTAATGCACCTTATAGTTATAGCTGGTCGAACGGAGCTACGGGTAATACTATAAATAGTTTGAGTGCCGGAGTTTATCATCTTACACTAACGGATACTTATGGCTGTGTTTACAACCAAAGTTACACGGTTACGGAGCCGGCTACATTGTCAACTACCGTTTCATCAATCAACCAAAGTTATTTTCAAATTAACGATGGGGCTATTACTGTAAATTTAAGTGGAGGAACGGCACCTTATAGTTATAATTGGTCTAATAATGCTAGCACTGCATCAATCAGTAACTTGGCACCTGGTAACTATACCTTAAATATAGTTGATGGGAATTCTTGCAGTATTACAGAAAACATTGTTATTAATGCAGTAGATTGCAGTACATTAGCTGTAGCTACAGCCAAAACCGATGAGGCTTATTATCAAGCTGGTGATGGCACAGCCACTGTAAATGTAACTGGTGGAACTTCGCCTTATACTTTTAACTGGTCTAATGGTGCAACAAGCTCATCAATTACAAATTTGGCACCTGGTTCTTATACGGTTGATGTATTGGATAACGTAGGTTGTTTGTCAAGTAATTCAATTGTAATTCAATCTTTAATATGTAATACTTTGAATGTTGATGTTAGTCTTGAACACGAAAGTTGTTTTGGCGATAATGATGGCTTGCTAAAAATTACAAATATACAAAATGGAACAGCACCTTATACTATTTTATGGTCAACCGGGTCAACGAGTACAACCATCAATAATTTGGCAGGTGGTACTTATCGATTAGAAATTACAGATAGCCAAGGTTGTGTTTCTCAAGAAAGCTATATGGTGAATGCGGCAACGGCGGTAACTGTTAATTCTAACATTAGTAATGCTAGCTCAAACAATTCAAATGATGGCTCTATTGATTTAATGATAACGGGAGGAAGGCCGCCATATAGTTATTATTGGTCTACTGCGGCTAATACAGAAGATATTAATGGATTAATTACAGGTACCTATTGGGTGAGTGTGTTAGATGCCAATAATTGCCAAACTATTGTTAATAATATTAAAGTTGAAAACAGTTGTCCTGTTTCGCTGGTTCAACAAAATTTTCCGATATTAAATACTGAAGTTTTTCAGGTGGAAGAATTTATACAATCTAACGGAATGGTTAATAATAATGAGCAAGTTGATTTTAGAGCGGGAAACTATATCGAATTAATTAATGATTTTGAAGTGATGCAAGGTGCAGAATTTGAAGCTGACATTGAGGGCTGCCAATAAAGGAATGGACAAAATTAAATACTAACTACTTAGGAACGTGCACGAAATAACTATGCATTTGACAATGTCAAAAAATCATTCAACATTCCATTATTTGTTAATCGATATTTGGTATTCATTAAGATAATCCTTCAAAAAAACATCAAATATCGAACACCAATTGTTGAATATCGAGTTATTCGATTCAAACAACAACACCTAGCTGCTAAACAACCCAATGCACTTTGGCCCTGTGTTGCTTGATTAGCCAAACAATATAAAACAATAAAAAAAGCTGCTTTAACATAAAGCAGCTTTAAATTTATTTACTCTTAATTTTGTGGGATACTGTCTAAAATTTTTTGAGCAGCATCGTAAATGGCTGTATTTTCCAACTTCACTACACCTCCATTAGCGGTTTTTTCGTAGTGTATGTCAATAGCTTCGCCATCTTTATAGTGTGCCCCTCCAAAATAATTTCTAACTGTATCTTCATCTATACCTAACGATTCAGCAATTTTACCCATACTTCCATCAGGCAGACTGTCTTTAATTTTTCTTAATTCATCAAAAGAAATAACCATACATTAAATGTTTTGTTTATCGAAGTTTCAAAATACCAAAAAAGTTATTGTCTTGCAAATAATTCATGTAATAATTTTCAGTTTAACATATAATCGTAGATTTTTTATTCTCTGATGACGCTTTTTTTAGATGACGACCAAATAAATTCATCAATTTAGAGTTAATTTTTTCTTAGTAAGAAAATATTCTGACTCTCAAAATATTTAGTAAAGTATATTAAAAAATAGCAAATACAGCATGATAGATTTATTTTTAGTAGCATTAGTTGATAGTTTAAAAATTGCCTTTAATTTGTAGCCATGCCTCGTTTTGCAATCATTGTATGTTTATTAATGAGTTGCCTTTCTACTTTTGCCGAAAGCCCTTATGCCAACATTACCGCAATTGAAGTTACCGGAAATAAAAGAACTAAAACAGCCATTATATTAAGGGAAACAAACTTAACTATTGGGGAAAAAATTGACACTAACCAATTAAGACAACGCTTAGATCAAAATGAATTGCGCCTATTTAACATGGGCTTATTCAGCATGGTTAATTTATCTTACCAAATTAACGAGCTTTTAACTGAAAAGCAAAAACCAAGCATTACAATTATTATTACTGTTGCCGAACGATACTATTTATTTGTAGCTCCTGAAGTTAGTATTTCGGGCATAACTTTTAACAATTGGTGGAAACAAAAAAATCTCAGTCTAAAATATTTAGACGCAGGTATTAGAATTAACCAAAAAAATATATCGGGTAGAAATGATGAATTAAAAATTAACCTCAATTCTGGATTTACGAACACTATAAAAATGGCTTACCGCTTGCCTTATATTGATCGTCAAAAAATTTATGGTATTGAACCTAAAATAAAGTTGTATAGAAATAGAGTTGCCCTGGTTGGCACGCAAAATAATCAACAAGTATTTTACCCTGATACCATACCACCGTTGCTCTCCGAAGTTATACAAAGTCATTTTGAAGCCAGTTTAGCAGTTAGCCGCCGGAAAGATATCCGCATTACCCAAAGGGTAGAATTGAAATATGAAACCAACACCATAAACGACACCATTGTACAATTAAACCAGCTAGTACCCTTTTTTTTGAACAAGCAAAACCAACTTCAATTTCTATCATTAATAGCTGATATAGAATATAATTTTACAGATATTCAATTTTATCCACAAAAAGGTTGGTACCATAATACTACTGTCGAAAAAAATGGCTTAGGTTTGTTAGATGCCGTAAATCGGTTTAAAATAAACAGTACCACAACATATTATCACTTATTTAGTAACCGGATGTCAGCTTTATTTAATGTAAAAGGGCAGTTGAGTTTTCCATTACTACAACCCTATTATTTAACCAGTGGTTTAGGCGCTAGTGATAACAATATTCGTACGTATGAAGATTATGTAATAGATGGGCAACATTATGCCATGTGCCGTACTGCATTTCGCTATCAAGTTGCTCAGTTTAACATTAAAAACCCAGTTAAACTCATTAAAAAAATACAAAGTGTACCACTAAATATATACGCAAAATCTTTTTTGGAGCTAGGTAAGGTTTGGGCTTTGCCTAATAACCTAAACACTTCAATCAACAATTTAAGCAATACCACCTTGCCTGGCATTGGTGCTGGTTTAGACATCACTAGTTTTTATGATTTAGTGTTGAGCATAGAATATGGTTTTAATAAAGTGGGCGAGCATAACCTGGTATTTTATTTCAATTTCGAATATTAACTTTTATCTATATACGAATGTAATTTTGTTGTATGAGTAAAATTTTAACACAATCATGTCAGCAATTAGTCTTTTTTTAAAAAAATCTTTTCATTTAACATTTTTTTTTCTCATTTAAATTATATTTTAATGAATGAAAGACTATATTTGCCTTGCGCTTGATTAAATAGTACCCTTTGCCATTTCGAAACTAATCTACAAAAAATCCATTTTAGCAATTTAGTCACAAGTCTTTTTATATCAGTTAAGGTATAGAATGTACACTCCATTTCATTTGGTAAATTGAACCAAAGGGTACAAGCATTGCCATTTAAGTAAGTAAATTAACTTATTTAAATTATGCTATATTCAGAATTTTCAATATATATTAACCAAATGAAATTTTTGTGCAATTCTTTATATTAACTGCTAGTGTTCTTCCCATAACACCATTTTACATATTTATTAACCAAAAAGAATTAACCATGATGAAGTTTTTTTTAAAACTAAGCCTTGCTATTTTATGCCCAATATTATTAAAAGCCAATCTATGCAACCCAAATTCCCTTGCATTAGAAGAATTAATTGAACTTGCTGATTATGTTATTGAAGGTAACATTGTAGAACAACACAGCTTTTGGAATGCAGCCGGTAACGACATACTAACTGCCCACCAAATTAAGGTAAAACAAAGTACCGGTTTAACTGACCAATTGAGCGTTACGCTGCTTACAAAAGGTGGTTGTGTTGATGGTGATTGTATGATGTACAGTGGTCAAACCAATTTTCAAGTGGGTGACTATGGTGTTTTCTTCACCAAACAATTTAACGCAGAAATTGTATCCAAAACCGGTTACAACTATCTGTCTTTAGTAAACAGTCAATCTAATTTTATCAATCTCAACAACCAGCTTGATGCTGTTAACATTCAACACAAAAACTTTAGCGCACAAGCTGTTTTTGATGAGGTAGAAAAGCAGACTGGCAAACGATTTGCCTATCAACAACAAACGCAACATGAGCTAGCTTTTAAAAACACAGCTACTATTACAACCATCAGTCCCTTAAGTTTACCTGCAGATGGAAAAGCTTTACTAACTATTCGTGGTACAGGCTTTGGCAACTTAAGCGGCAATGCTAAAATTTATATGCTCAACCCCAACTATGCCAGTCGGTCTGTGTATGTTCCTATTCCGAAAAGTTATATTACAAGATGGAACAATCAAGTTATTCAAATAAAGGTACCCGGCTTTGATATTCGAACCAATTTTCCTGGTGTAGCCTCTGGTTCAGTAAAAATTATGACCAGTAATGGATCGGAAGTTATCTCAACCCAACAAGTAAATGTAACCTACAATCAAAAAAAGTTAGACAATCAATCCATTGATTTAATATCGCATAGCAATAATGGTGAAATTCCATTTTATGTTTCTCACGATTTAAGAAGAGATGGTGCCTTACCGGCTATTCAAAGGGCATTTGACTTATGGTACTGTAAAACCGGTATAAAATTTAACATTGCCGGTTACGTTAACAATACTTGTTATATGAACGACAGCAAGAATGTAATAAGCTATGATGATGGGTGTTCCATTACTCAATTGGGCTTTACCAGGCTGGCAATTAGCACTTGCGGCTCAAAAAACGACCCCTATTTAAGAGACCTGGATATTATCATTAACCGGAATAAAAGATGGAGTTTTGACCTTGAAAATGATGCTTATAATACGTCAGATTTTGCCTCAACCATATTGCACGAAATGGGGCATGCTCACTTATTAGGGCATGTATTAAACAAAGAAGATATTTTATTTCCGGTTGTTATAAGAAGTAATACCAAATTAAATTTAAACGATGCTAACTTAACTGGAGGTTCAGTTATTCTAGCGGAAAGCAGCAAACAAAATGCTTGCACCAACTACCAACCAGTTAGTATTTTTAAAAGTGGTTCTTGTTGCTCATCTATACAAAATGACCGGGTCAATTATGTTTCTGAATCACTAGCTATAATTAGTTTTGTGAAAGATGAGATTAATGACCTAGTTTCTGTAAGATATCGTAAAGCTGCTAATAGTCCATGGAGTTTTGTAAGCACCAATAAAAGTTTTGCCTTACTCAACCGCTTAGAAGCCTGTGCCAACTATGAGGTACAAGTAAGTGATGCTTGTGGTGATGAAGTTATCAATCAATTTACCCGTGCCGTAATCACTTTTGAAACCAAAGGATGCGAGGCTAATTTAAATGAGGATACCAACATAAATGAAGATGCCAATATAAATCAAGATGCCGATGTAAATGAGGAAGTTGACATAAACGAAGAAACCAATGTAACTAATAATGATCCTTCTTGCGAAGCTCCAAAAATTGAATCTGCCTCCGTGGTGAATAATCGCTCCATATTAATACAATGGAATGCTGCACCAAACAATAACTCATACGAAATACAGTATAGAATTGGAAACAGCAGTCCCTGGACTTTGTATAACAGTAATTACACCAGGTTTACTGCATTAAACTTAGATGAATGTGCTGTTTTTCAATATCGTATGCGCTCTAATTGTGGTGATGAAGTTTCAGCATATACACCCATTAGTACGGTTAGAACCTATTGTGGAGATGGAGGTAAACTACAGAGCAATGGTACAAATGAGGTGGAGTTTGTAGTAGCACCAAATCCCGTAAAAAACCAACTGCTCATTATTCCGCAGCAAGTTGATATGACCAATGCCGTATACCACATTAAAGATATAACCGGCAGAACAATACATGCGGCAACAAGATTGCCTGAAAACTATTTGATCAATTCAAGCAATTTGGTGCCAGGTATGTATTTTATTGAAATTGTTAAAAACGAGATGCGATTCACCCAACGGTTTATTAAGGAATAATTCGTTTTTCGGAATGCGGAGAAAATAAATTTGCCAATTTGGGGTAGATTATTTTTTTTTCTTGGCGAGGCGAAAAACGTAGGCTTAGCCTAAGCTAAGGCGAGGCTTTTCAACGAAGTCAAGGAGAAAAAGAATCAGTCCAGATGGTAAATTTATTTTTGTAGCATTCCTTATAAGCGATCAATGTTTAAAACGAGCTGTTGTCTAAGTATCTTTAAAAACTGGGGATAGTTAAAATAGATACGATGAGAACAGTTCGTTTATTATTGGCTGATGCAGTAGCTTTGTATATTTTAAATATTAATAATATTTATATTAATTAGAAACGAAACAAAAGGAGTATTTAGAAACGCGCAGCCTGCTATCCGCTCAAATGCTGCGGCTATGCTCCAAAGCCAACGCTTCAGGCAGCATAACCGCTCCTATCAGGGTTAGGCTTCTAAGCTCATGGCATTACATTAATTAACATTCCAAAAATTATGTTGTTTGTGCTATCTTTAAGGAGCAATAGTACCCAAACCATAATTCACTATATAGTTAAGGGTGCCCACCAAAATAGTTTGACTAACAACAGTTTTGCAACCACTAACATTGGTATAATGATAATTGATGTTGTGAAAACCCGAACCAGCAATAGCCGGATTAAAGGCATTAAAAATTATACCATTACCACTAAAAAACCCGCCGGCAGGATTTCCGGTAAGCGCAATAGGTGAATTGGAAAATGTACTGCCCGGTAAACCAGCAAATGAAACATTATCAGCCTGTGGAATTTTACTAAAGCGTATACCATCCGCAATAACATAACCGTTAGCTCCCAATGCGCTAATCGTAACTTGTACAGTTTCTCCTGCAGTAAAATTAAACTGATCTAAAGAAACCCATTTGCTGCCTCGTGTAGTCATATCTACACTATACGTATTATTTATAGTAAACGATGAAATAGTTACAAGCGCATTAGTGGCATAGCTACTGTAAAAGATAAATATTTCATAATCTCCGTTTGTGGGTATAGTTGCAGAAAAGGTAAAAGTAGCATTGCTACCGGCTGAGGCAAATTGCAAATCATTCATAAAAGAAACGTCATCGGCAGAAGTGCTTCCCTAGGTGCCGGTAGAGCTGTTATTAGGGTTGTTATTATCAATTAAAATATCGTTGGCTTTGGCAATGCCATGTATATAATCACTATAAGCCATGGCTTGATGAAAACCGAAATTGCGGTATTTGCTCAAGGTCCAGGCAGAGCCGTCGGGCATATAAGTATAGGTCGTTTCAGGGGGTAAGGCTACTTAAGTCCGGTTGATTATAGTTATCAATAAGGTAATCTTGCGAAACGGCAGTGTTAAAGTTCGGTAAGGTAATCACTACTTCTCCAATAGTTTGTCCACTATACAAAAACATACTTTCCGCAATAAAGCGGTGGTTTAATCTTTGATGTGGTAAATCAACCACAGCATTAAAGTTGTTGTTTTCAAAAGGGGCAATGTTATGCGAATCAACAAATAATAACAAGGGATGATTAAGGGTTTGTTGAGCAATAGAATCTTTAGCGGCTTGCACCGCATTCCAATGAGAATTGTGCGTTACGCTAATCCATTCCCAGTTAAAATCAACAGGATTTTGGTCTTTGCCGTTGTATAGATAGGTTTCTTCTCCCATTGTATTTTTAATTATCGCGGTAAAGTAAATAATTTTTGTATATTAGTACAAACAATAGAGTATTATGAATATGGTAGTTTATCTATTAACGGCATTGGTGCCGCTTGTAATAGGTGCTATTTGGTATAACCCAAAAGTTTTTGGTAACACTTGGCTAAAAACCAGTGGATTAACCGAAGAACACGCGAGGGGAGCCAATGTGCCGGTAATTATGGGCTTGTTGTTTTTGTTTTCCATATTAGCCAGCTTGGCTTTGGCACAATTCGCTATTCATCAAAATGCTATCCACAATTTTTTTATGATGCATCAAGATTATGGTGATTCGAGTACTCAATTAGGTCAATACATTGATAAATTTATGGCTACTTATGGTGATCGCCATCGTAGTTTTGGACATGGAGCATTCCATGGCATATTAGCCGGCTTATTTTTCTCCCTTCCCTTTATTGCATCAGGTGCTATGTTCGAAAGAAGGGGAGCTAAATACATTGCCATTCATGTTGGCTACTGGGTAATTAGTTGTGCCATAATGGGTGGTATTTTATGTCAATTTTTAAAAGTATAGATGAATTGTCAAGTATGCATTTTTGAGTTATTTCAAGTTTACAAAACCAAATATATATGAAACGTAAAACTTTTTTAAAGTCAAGTTTATTAGCGGCTACCTCTGCTGGTGCGTTGCTTTCCAGTTGCAATGCCGATGGTAACGCCACACAAAGTACCAATGCACCAAACATCAACACCAGCAAAAAATATAATTGGAAAATGGTCACGACCTGGCCGCCCAATTTTCCAGTTTTAGGAGAGGCAGCCAATTTATTAGCCGAATGGGTAAAAACTATGTCGAACGGGCGGTTAAACATTAAAGTATATGGTGGTGGCGAGTTAGTGCCTCCTTTAGAAGCCTTTGGCACCGTTTCGGATGGTACTGCCGAAATGGGTAGCGGCGCAGCGTATTATTGGGTTGGAAAATCGCCGGCTGCTCAATTTTTTGCCGCCGTGCCTTTTGGTATGAATGCCCAACAACTAACCTCGTGGATGCTTGCCGGAGGAGGCTACGATTTATGGAAAGAAGTATATGCCAAATTTAATGTAGTACCCTTTTTAGGTGGTAATACCGGCGTACAGATGGGGGGCTGGTTTAACCGCGAAATTAATTCAGTAGCTGATTTAAAAGGCTTAAAAATGCGCATACCAGGTATTGCCGGTAAAGTATTAGAAAAGGCAGGTGGAGCGGCAGTACTTTTACCAGGCGGTGAAATTTATACCAGTTTAGAGCGCGGGGTAATTGATGCTTGTGAATGGATTGGTCCTTACCACGACTATAAAATGGGTTTTCATAAAATTGCCAAATACTATTATACACCGGGCTGGCATGAGCCAGGTACGCAATTAGAATTTTTTGCGAACAAAGCGGCATACGATGCTCTACCGAAAGATTTACAAGAAATTGTATACACTGCCAGTTTGCGTTGCCAAGCTTGGATGTTAGCTGAGTTTGATATGCAAAATAGTTTGTACTTAGATAAATTAGAACAAGAAGGCAAGGTGCAGTTCAAACAATTTCCAAAAGCCGTATTGAACCAGTTGAGAACTTATACCGATGAGGCTTTACAAGAATTGGTTGGTGCTGACCCTCTTGCGAAAAAAGTATATGATAGTTTTAGCAATTATGTAAAGCGCGTTTCTAAATGGACAAACTTAACAGAGAAGGCTTTTTATAATGACTTACAAGTTTAACTGATACCAAATTGAGAAAAGATTATCAAGGCGCATGACAATATAGAAGAGTATGTGTAACGAACGTCATGCCGGAAATCTTGCGGAGCAAATTATCCGGCATCTCTCCTAAAAATCGCCAACTCTTGCATCCAACTCGTAGAAACCTTAAGCGAGATCGCGGATAAATGTTCCGTTACTCAGATACTGAATCATATTAGTTAATTTATTAAATGGCGTTTATGGTTTATGCCTTTTGATGCTGTGACAAACGGATAATTTTTTTTGTATGAAACTCAAGTGCTTTCCTTAAACTCAATACTTGTAATGTGCTTCTTCATAAAATAAAAATAATAATTTATGCTTTCAAGACCTGACAGGTTTCAAAAACCTGTCAGGTCTAATGAAAAAGATATCGGTTTAATTCATAGCACACAATTTATTACAACCCACACTGCTTATCGTAAAAGTTGCACCCGGTTGAACAGCAAAGCCCACATGTAATGAAATGTAGGGCGCATAATACGCTACTTGTTGATTATTCGAGATTTCAACCACCCCATTGGTTACAATAGAATTTTGGGCTTCGTATATATGTTGAAAAGACGTGGTATTGTCAATAATTTGGTTTGCGATACAACTGCTGCCACAGCCTCCGGTGCCGGTGTTACAAAAGTCTTCCCAAGCAGCACTGAAATTGTTACCTTGACTTATTTGGGCATTAACAGCGGCAGGATTAAGTTGTGTGCAAAATGCTTGTAGATTATTGGGGTAGCAACCGCTCAAATTATTGTTGTTGATTATAAAATCCGATAAGTTATTTAAACTGCCTAATGCTGCAGGAATGCCACCGCTAAGCTGATTGAAGTACAAGGCTAACAGATTTAAGTTAGATAAATTACCTATTTCGGGCGGAATGCTACCGGTTAGATTATTGAATTCTAACTCCAAAGAAGTTAGGTTGCTTAAATTGCCAAATGCTGGCGGAATGCTGCCGGTGAGATTGTTGTTAGCCAAATCTAAACCCTCTAAATTACTTAAACTACCCAATGCTATCGGAATGTTGCCACTGAGCTCATTAACTTGTAATTCTAAATTGATTAAATTATTTAGGTTGCCTAATTCGGGCGGGATGCTGCCATTCAGCTCATTGAATATCAAGTTTAGTGTGTTCAATTGGCTTAAACTGCCCAATTGCGAGGGTAAGCTGCCAACAAGTTGATTGGCAACCAAATTACAACTTTGTACCCGCCCATCTTCATTTAAATCAATCCCATATAAATTAGCTAAATTACAATTGGCAGTTGGCGCGTTGCCGGTAACAATTTGCCAGCCGGTATTATTATGCCAACTATCACCATTGGTACTTTCATACAATGCTTTTAAAGCCATCCAATCGTTAATATGGCATTGGGCAACTAATCGTATATTAAAAAATACAACAATGCATAAAATGAGTATGATGATCTTTTTCATCTTGTCTGTTTTGTGTTAGGAATACTGGATAGTTAACGTGTTTTGATTGAACCATTGAAGCGCAAACCAATAGTTTGAAGTGCAGACTTATAGTTAAAGAAGTAGGGATAAATCAACCTTATCGAATTTCAACTTCTTCAATATAACGCTCGCCTAAATTTTTATTAATTAGCTTGATGATGGTTGGCTTAGCATAATTCATTTCTTGACGCAATGGAGCAGAATGAACGTCAATCACTAATTTTTTACCGTATACTTTTATCTTTTTTGTACGACTAGCAATGGTGTTGCCTAACCATTGTTGCCAATGTTGTTTGATCAACGTTTCATAATAGTTGGGTGCTATTTTTTTTTCTTTTAAGATGTTTTTGATAACTGAACCGAGCTTATATTGATTTTCGTTTTGCATGCCGTGTAACGATAAATTGTTAATTTCCTGAAAAATAAAGGTCAGCTATTTTTTTTAATTGAAAGCCATTTTGTTGATGTTTTTTTTGGAATAACTATCAATCCATGTTTTAGCAAGAAAATCAACAATCAATCAATTTAACCATTTTTCAAAACAAATACTATTTGGTACATTTTTATATTGACCATAATTTGGTATAATCGAATACCCGGCGTTATTATAAAATTGTACCGCTTCAACTTGTCGTTTGCCGGTTTCTAATATGCATTTTGTATAACCAAGGGCTTTAGCCCATGCTTCTAATTGTTGAAGCACTTGCCGCGCTAAGCCCTTTCGTCGTGCTGCTGGTTGAACATACATTCTTTTTACTTCCATCGTTTCTTCATCCAATGGTTTGATGGCTCCGCAAGCTACGGCTTGTTCATCTTCATAAGCCAACAAAACATATTGAAGTGCCTCGATGCTATTGAACTGATTGTAAAAAGCATGATCATCTCCATCAGTTGTTTTTAAATAGGCATCTAACTGTTGAACCAATTGTATGAAATCGGCATTGGTGGCATTGGTTTTTTCCAATCTGATCATGCCTTCAACTCCCGGTTTACAAAAACAGCGTCTGCTTGTTGTTGTGCCATCATCAAAACTTGCGTAATATGCACGTTAGCCGGTCTGTCAACCGACCAAACAATAGCTTCGGCAACATCTTTCGCCGTTAATGGATTTATGTTTTCATAAGTAGCATCAGCTTTCGCATGGTCTCCTTTAAAACGCACTACCGAAAATTCAGTTTCCACCAAACCCGGACAAATAGAGGTTACTTTAATGTTGCGTTTCAACAAATCAATACGCATACCATTACTTAAACCTTCAACGGCATGTTTACTGGCGCAATACACATTGCCGCCCGGGTAACTTTGCAAACCGGCGATGGAACTTACATTAACTACGTGGCTTCCATTGGGCATCAACGGTAAAACCGCTTCAGTAACGTATAACAAACCTTTCACATTGGTGTCTATCATCGCATCCCAATCACTATATAAACCTTCCTCAATAGATTCTTTGCCAACTGCTAAACCGGCATTGTTAATTAGAACGTCAATATTTTGCCAATCTGCCGGTAATATTTTTAGGGCGTGTTGAACAGCATCTCTATCTCGCACATCAAATGATGAAATATAACAACTACCCTTATGTTGTTGATGTATTGCATCTTGAAGTTCAAACAAGCGTTCTTCTCTTCGCCCGGTTATAATGATGCGATTGCCTTTTTGAGCAAACAACTGTGCCGTAGCTTTACCAATGCCGGCAGTTGCGCCGGTTATTAAAACAGTTTTCATAAAATCAATTAATTATTAGTTCAGAATATTTAAATTTTTGGTAATACTACCATTTTAATGGAAACAGTAGATATTCAAATATACAATGTTAGCCGGACTAATTCCCCTTCAAATATTGAAGAGCCTGTACCGATACTTCGGTAGGTGGGCTTTTTCAAATAAAAAGGTCGGGGTAGTTTTAAATACTTATAAAAGACTGTTCAATATATCTCATTAAATTCGCAGTAGAACCATATTTTTCAAGCTAGCTGAATTTCTTTAGGCACACGTTGCTTAACATCTTCTTGCAACAAATTAAGTTGATACTCTTCAATTTGCTTGTTCATAATTTTAAAGAAAAGTGGCGGTACAAGCGATATCAACATCATAGCCGGATACCCAAAAGGCATTTGTGGGCTATCATCAAAATGTCTTAATACCTGATATTTTCTGCTGGCTTTATAATGATGATCGGAATGACGGGTCAATTCAAATAACATAATTCTGCCCAACGCATAATTGCTATTCCAACTATGGTGCTGCGTTACTTTACTCCAACGTCCATTCTCTAATTTTTTTCTTCTTAAACCATAGTGTTCAATATAATTCACTACTTCTAATAATAAAAACCCGATAGTAGCCGCTATTAAAAAATACATGGTTATGGTTGCTCCCCATAGCACAAAAATTAAGGCAACAAAAGCAACTTGAATTAGTGAAAACCGAATCATTTCATTGTTAAAAGACAATAGCGCGATGCCTTTTTTACGCAAACGCGTGTTTTCTAAATTCCATGCAGAGACATAACTAAAAACAACCGAGCGAAACAAAAAAGTATACAAAGGTTCGTTTAAACGGCTCGATGCCGGATCATCATCGGTAGAAACATTTTTATGATGCCCACGATTGTGCTCTATAAAAAAGTGCATATACATAGAAGTTAACAACAACATTTTCGACATCATCTTTTCACTTTTTTTTGCGCGGTGACCTAACTCATGGGCAACATTAATACCAAAAATACTACAGCCAATACCCATGGTAAATACTTTGGCAATCATGTCAGCCGTACTTAAACCCGGCTGCCCCATCACATAAAAAAAGTAAACCAATGTAGCATAATGTACCGGAATAATTGAATACAACAACCAATCGTAAATGGGGTCATTTTTTGCAATTTCCTCTTCGGCAGCCGACATGTTCTTTTCACTTGCCGGCGCAAAATAATCTGCTAAGGGAATAAAGCCAAAAGCATAAAGGGGCAATGCCCAAGCCAACCAACCATTATACGTTAACGAAACAATACCAATTAGGGGAGCGATAAAAATAGATACATACTTTAACACATTCGTATTCATAATCTTCTTGATTTTTGTTCTCCAAATATATCAAATTTTATTTTTTTTTAAAGCGAAAGTGCTTAAATATGAACACGTCAAAATAAATTGCCCTTATATAAAATGACAGAAGCTGATTTAACGGGGCTTTCTTGTAACTATATTTTTTTTGAAACGAATCGATAGGAACAATGATAAACGCGCAGCCTGCTTTCCGCTCAAATGCCTTGCCAATGCTGCAAAAGCCAACGCGACAAAAGGCATAACCGCTGCAATCAGGGTTAGTTTGCTAAACTCGCTCATGTTATTGTCGGGTTCTGTTTTCTGGTACACAAAAAAAAAGCAGCCCCAAAAATGGAACTGCTTTTTTATTTTCTTATTAAAATTTAAATATTCAAACTGTTACTGAATAACAATTTTGGTAGTATGCGCTTTTAAAGCTGTGGTAGCTTTTAATAAATAAACACCCGTAGGATAATCGTCTACTGTAAGACTGAGTAACTGTTTACCTTCATCCAAATTAAATCGATGCAATATTTTTCCTTCTACATTGCTCAATTCAACCGAAACTAAGTTTTCTAAAGAAATATTTTTAAAGTATAATATTTCTTTAGCAGGGTTAGGGAAAATCTCGAAAGCCAATTCCATTGGCGACCCTAATCTGCAAAATTTAAGTTCGGTTTGTGCACCTTCTCTATCAATTTTTGCACATAAATCGCCTCCACCTTCAATAGTTAAACTATAGGTCTCATCAATTGTTCTCCTATTTAAAACCGCATCATCTAAATAAGTCTTCACATCAAAAATTGTGGTGTCCGCTATAAAAGTGTGAATAGAATACATTCCTTCCGGAACAGTAGAAACCTGAAATTTTGGCAGTGGATTAACCACTTCGGAAAGCTGATAATCAACAATCTCATCATCGGGCCCATAAGCTAGCACATAATACTTTGCAAAGCCTTCTTCAAATTCACTTTCTTCAGCAATCGTGGCTTTTATACTTTCGCTTGAAGTTGGCAACCTGCAAAATATAGAATCAATAGCTAATTTGCCTAAGTTAATATTAGTAACGTTAATAGTTATATCTGTTGATGCAGAACAGCCTAAATTCGTTCCGGTAACACTATACGTGCTAGTCAAATCTGGTGTAGTGGTAATAGATGCAGTGGTTTCTCCGTTATCCCATAAATAGCTGTCGGCACCGCTTGCGGTTAAAGTAACACTTACACCTTCACAAATGTCAGTTTGATCAGATGAAATACTTACACTTGGGGGTGCATTAACAATTACATTACCTTGAGCTTCGGCAGAACAGTTATCATCATTAGTAACCGTAACTGTATATGTACCGGCAACTGCAGGATCAAAAGTAAGTGTCTCTGTGGTTTCTCCGGTTTCCCAAAGGTAAGAAGTTCCGCCTGTAGCGGTTAAAGTTGCTGCTTCGCCTTCACAGACAGTCACATCTCCTATAGCCGCAGCCGGACTTGGATTTACCGTAACGGTAGTTGTCGCTGAATCTGAACAACCATTATCATCGGTAACCGTTACTATAAAATCTAAAGTACCCGATGGTGCTACGTCAATGGTAGCAGTCATTGCTCCATTACCCCATTCAAATGAAGTACCTCCGGTTGCTGTTAAAGTTGCCGCCTCACCCTCACATATCGTTGCACTATTAACCCCTGCAGTTGGATTTGGATTGACAGAAATAGAAGCAGTTGCCATATCAGAGCAGCCATTATCATCGGTAACCGTTACTAAATAAGTTCCCGAAACAGCCGGATCTATAGTAAGCGATTCCGTCGTTTCGCCACCTTCCCAAGCATACAAGGTACCACCAGAAGCCGTTAAGGTCGCTGGTTCACCTTCACAAACTATCACATCATTAACTATAGCCGTTGGATTTGGATTGACCGTGATGGTAGCCGTGGTCATATCCGAACAACCGTTGTCGTCGGTAACCGTAACAGTATAACTACCTGCTACAGCCGGATCTAAAGTGATTGACGCTGTCGTTTCGCCACTTTCCCATACATAAGATGTACCACCTGATGCCGTTAAGGTCGCCGATTCTCCTGAACAAACAACCGCATCATTTACAGAAGCCGCAGGATTTAGATTTACGGTAACCGTAGCAGTTGCCATATCGGTACAACCATTATCATCAGTAACCGTAACGGTATAGCTTTCATTAGAACTTGGAGCAAGCATTATACTTTCCGTTGTTTCTCCATTATCCCATAAATAAGAAGTACCGCCTGATGCAGTTAAGGTAGCAGGTGCCCCATCACAAACAACTGCATCATTTACTGCCGCTGTTGGATTTGGATTGACCGTAACCGAAGCAGTTGCCATATCGGTACAACCATTGTCATCGGTAACCGTAACGGTATAAGTGCCCGTAACTGCTGTATCTAAAGTAATTGCTTCCGTTGTTTCTCCATTATCCCATGAATAAGAAGTACCGCCTGATGCAGTTAAGATAGCAGATGCTCCATCACAAACAACTGCATCATTTACAGCTGCGGTTGGATTTGGATTGACCGTAACCGAAGCAGTTGCCATATCAGTACAACCATTGTCATCAGTAACCGTAACGGTATAAGTGCCCGTAACTGCTGTATCTAAAGTAATTGCTTCCGTTGTTTCTCCATTATCCCATGAATATGAAGTACCACCTGATGCAGTTAAGGTAGCAGATGCTCCATCACAAACAACTGCATCATTTACTACTGCTGTTGGATTTGGATTGACCGTTACCGAAGCAGTTGCCATATCAGTACAACCATTGTCATCGGTAACCGTAACGGTATAACTACCTGCTACAGCCGGATCTAAAGTAATCGATTCAGAAGTTTCTCCATTATCCCATGAATATGAAGTACCACCCGATGCAGTTAAGGTAGCAGATGCGCCATCACAAACAACTGCATCATTTACTGCTGCTGTTGGATTTGGATTGACCGTTACCGAAGCAGTTGCCATATCGGTACAACCATTGTCATCGGTAACAGTAACGGTATAGCTTTCGTTAGAACTTGGAGCAAGCATAATACTTTCTGTAGTTTCTCCATTATCCCATGAATAAGAAGTACCACCCGATGCAGTTAAGGTAGCAGATGCTCCATCACAAACAACTGCATCATTTACAGCTGCGGTTGGATTTTGATTTACGGTAACTGTTGAAGTGGCTGTATTATTACAACCATTTGCATCTGTACCAGTAACCATATAAGTGGCACTCATATTAGGAGATACAGTGATTACTTGTCCACTAAACACAGGTTCCCAACTATACGTTACTCCACCTTCGGCGGTTAAGGTTGCATCATCTCCAACACAAATAACAGCATCATTTACAGTTATTGCAGGATTTGGATTGACCGTAACGGTAGCAATAGCCGTATCCGTACAACCATTATTATCGGTAACGGTAACGGTATAATCAGTTGTTAAACCTGGGCTTACCATTATATTAGCAGTAGTTTCTCCACTTGCCCATGCATAGGTTGTACCGCCAAATGCATTTAAGGTTACAGATGCTCCCTCACAAATAACGGCATCATCAACAGAAGCAAGTGGATTGGTATTAACTGTAACATTCGCTACTGCAGTACTGCTGCAACCATTGGCATCTGTACCGGTTACTATGTAGGGTGTGCTGGTTTCTGGTGAGATTGTAATCTCCGGTCCGTCAAAACCAGCATCCCAACTATATGTTTCTCCACCTTCGGCAATTAAGCTTGCATCATCCCCTAAACAAATAACAGCATCATTTACAGTTATTGCAGGATTTGGATTGACCGTAACGGTGGCAGTGGCAGATCCATTGCAAGCATTCGTATCTGTAATGGTTACCATATAATCTGTTGTTTCAGATGGATTTACTGCAATATCTTGTGAGGATTCTCCATTATCCCAAGAAAAATCTGCTGCTCCAATAGCAAAACCCGTTGCAGATAAATTTGCTGTTTGACCTTCACAGATTACTACGTTTTCAACGGTTACCACCGGATTTGGATTAACGGTAACGGTTGCTGAAGCATTTCCTGTACAACCATTTGCATCTGTAATCGTTACTGAATATTCGGTTGTTATTGCTGGTCTACCACTAATGTCTGGTGTGGTTTCTCCGTTGTTCCAAACAAAATCTACCGCTCCAACAGCTATGCTATTTGCAGATAAAGTAGCTTCTTGACCTTCGCATATGGCAAGGCTCTCTACCGTAACTTCCGGGTTAGGATTAACGGTAACCGTCACTTCATCGGTACCTAAACACCCATCATTGCTGGTAACCATAACTGAGTAAGTAGTGGTTTCTATAGGTTGAACATTAATTACGGCTTCCGTCGCCCCGTTATCCCATACATAGCTGCCGCCACCGGTGGCAGTTAAATCAATTGTTCCGCCGGCACAAATTGCCACATCATCTCCAGCATTAGTAATTGGGTTTTCGGCAACTGTAACGGTTACTTCATCACTTGCTTCACAACCATTGCCATTACTAACGGTAACGGTATAATTTGTTGTGGTGTTTGGGCTAACGTTAATAGTTGCCCCAGTTTCACCATTACTCCAAGTATATTCTAAACCACCTGTTGCTGTTAATGCTACGGTTTCTCCTTCGCAAATTAATACATCATCGCCTGCATTGGCATCTGGGTCTGGTGTAATGCTTATGTTTACTTCATTGCTGGCTTGGCAACCATTGCAATCTGTAACGGTAACAGTATAGGTTCCGGATTCTTGAACAGAAATAATTGGAGTTGTTTCTCTTGTAGACCACAAATAAGTTACCTCAGCCGGTTGACCTCCACATGATGAAAATCCAACAGCAGAGGCGGAAAGTTCGATAGCTCCATTAGAGCAGATAGATTGATCTTCACCGGCATATACTACTAACTGGCAATCAATACAAGTGTCTTCGCAGTATCCGGCAAAAAAACCAAACTCGTCTCCAATATAAATTTTAGAATAGGTTGGATTAGAAACCGGTGTATCTGGTCCGTTACCATAAATAATTAACACCTCGTCTATGCACTCATCAAAGCGAATTTTAATGCTTTCGTCTTTCCCATTTCTGGAATCATCCATGGCAATAGCACAATTATCTTCAATTTTCACACTACCTTCTATCAATGAAATTATTGGTAGAACTTCCTCCCCATTTCTATATCCAAAAACACATACTTGTTCTTGTTGGTTTGAACGATGCGCACCATAATGCTTGTAGTCTAAATCTCTGATAATAAATTCAACCAAGTCACTGGTTTCGCTTAATTCATATCTGATGTTTACTACATCATCAACGGTATGTGGGTCTATACCTATTTGTATTGAAGCACCCTCTTCACTGGTATCTTCTAAAATGCCATCTGGGTCTTCCACCGAAATTTGAATGGTTTGATCTTCTACAGTGTACACTGCAGAAGTACTGTTGGCATGCCAATCATAGCCATGCTCAGAAAAATCTAAAGCTGCATCTACACAAGGATCTTCACAACTTGTGCAATTATTGTTGCAGGTAGATGCTAAAATACCACCAACTTCACCGATATAAATTTTACCATAGGTTGGGTTATGTACTGGTGAGTTATTGCCTGTACCATATTGAATTTCAATTTTATCAATACATTCGGTAAAAGTAATTTGGATGCTTTCCTCATGCCCTTTGTTAGAGTTTTGTGTTGCTTCGGCACAATTTTCTGAAATATGCACGCGACCATCCAAGCTGGTAATATGAGGATATACAATTTCACCTCGGCAATAGCCATACACACAAACAGCTTCTTGTTGATTTGAACTATGATAACCATAGTTCTTGTAGTCTAAATCTCTAATCGTAAATTGAACATTACTAGTAGATTGAGATAATTGGTAAATTACAGAAACATAATCATCTACTGTGTTCGGGTCTGTACCGATCAGTAAACCGGCTCCCGCTTCCTGTACATCTTGTAGAATTCCATCTTGATCTTCAATGCTTACATGAAATTGTTGATCTTCAACGGTAAAATCGCCATTAGTTTGATTTGCCGCCCAATGGTAACCACTTTGCGAAAAATCTAAAATCGCATCAGGACAGTTAATGCTTGCTTGTCCCATACATAAAGTTGAAAGCAAACAAAACAGACTGATTGCGCCCATTAGTTGTTGCTTTGTTTTAGTTAAATTTTGACGTAGTAATTTTGTCTTCATAAAAAATTAAGTTGTTGATTCAAAAAAGTTTTAATAGGGCAAACGCCCCATATGATAAAAATAATTAAATAATATACTATATGTGTGGATTTACAGTCCTGTAGGATTGAAATTTAATAAGGCTCCATTAATAACAAATGAATTAAATTATGTGTTGTGACTGTGCAATATCGAACTAAAGACGTATTTTAATTTTAAATGGTTGCGTTTATGGACTGAATAAATGAGTTTTTCGTATTATGCGTATTCTGTAAAATTGTTTGTCAAACATTATTAATTTTTATGCAATTGTTCTTTTTATACTTTACAAGTTGTTCGCTATAGTTATTTGTTTGAATTATATGTGGCAAATTTAATTTTTACCGTCTACAAAAACAAATTGAATTGCTTGTACTTTATTTTGTTGTTAGAGATAGTTCAAAAAAATTATGATGCTTAAAGTTAACTTTTGCCTTTTGTTGTTATTAGCAACCTATGTATGTGTTTTTGCACAATCATTTTCTGATGAAAATTGTTTGTCAAATCGTATGGAAATGAGTGATTCGTTGCGATGTAGCACCAAGCTTTTTAGTTTGAGCCCCTACAAGCCGGTATATGTACTTTTTGGAAATTACACTAATCATATTAATCAAAATCCGTTTAGTGAAACACAACCCAAACCACCTGCCATGCCGGCTGATTTAAATAATGTGGAACTAAAATTTCAATTTAGCACCAAAATTAAAGTGGCACACAATGTTTTAGGAGAGCAATTAGGCGGCGACCTTTGGATACGCTATACGCAAACTTCAAGGTGGCAAGTATATAACGCGCAATTGTCTAGACCATTTAGAGAAACCAACTATGAGCCGGAAGCCTTGTTCGTTATTCCAACCCGATATAAAATTTTTGGTTTAGCGGGTGTATACGCCGGCATTGGAATTAATCATCAGAGTAATGGAAGATCAAACCCACATTCGCGAAGTTGGAACAGAGTATTTTTAGAAGCCGGATTAGAAACCGCTAACTTAAATATAGTTTTACGACCTTGGTGGCGTATTCAAGAACCTATGGAAGTGGATGATAATCCTGGAATAGAAAATTTTGTTGGAAGAGGAGAAATTATGCTTGCATACAACTATGGCAGACATAGTATAAGTACTATTGCCAGACATTCTTTAAAATTTAAAGATTTACAAGGTGGTGGTGTTGAAATTGATTATGCGTTAAAAATATACAACTATCTAAAATTACATGCTCAAGTATACCACGGTTATGGCGAAAGTATGATCGATTTTAATCATTTTCAAACCACCGTTGGTTTAGGTTTATCCTTAATTGTTTGGAGGTAGGTTTATTGGTATAATTCCTATTTTTTGAAAGATGCGCAGTCAATCATCTTCGTTTTACCTTTACGTGTTAAGGCATAGTTAAAACCGGGATGTATGCAGTAAGCCCCGTGATTTCCTTTTTTATCAATTGCCAAATAACCTACTTGCATATTTTTGTAGGCTAATTTTTTTACAATTCGTCCTACAGCTTCTTCGCAGGCTGCTTGCGCGCTTGCGCCTTGTCGCATAAGTTCTACTACTAAAAAAGAACCTAAGGTTTTCATCACCAACTCACCCATACCCGTTGCGGTTGCTGCCCCTACTTCATTATCTACATATAGTCCGGCACCGATGATTGGAGAATCGCCAACTCTGCCGTGCATTTTATAAGCTAATCCGCTAGTGGTGCAAGCTCCACTTAAATCGCCGTGTTGATCTAAAGCTAAAGTGCCAATAGTATCGTGATTTTCAATATTTATGGGTACCGTATACCTATTTTCTTTCAACCAGTTTTGCCAATCTTTTTTTGCTTGGTCGGTTAGCAAATTTTGCTTTTCAAAACCATTTGCCAAAGCAAATTGAAGGGCTCCTTTGCCGGCAAGCATTACGTGAGGCGTCTCTTCCATCACTTTACGGGCAACGGAAATGGGGTTTTCAATATGCTGTAAAAAACAAACGGAACCGGCATCGCCATGTTCGTTCATAATGCATGCATCTAAAGTAACGTTGCCATCTCTATCGGGTCTGCCTCCTAAACCTACCGACATCGATTTGGGGTCGCTTTCTACAACGCGTACCCCTTGCTCTACGGCATCAATGGCTTTGCCTCCATTTTTTAATATTTTCCATGCCGTTTCATTTGCAGGAATACCGTGTTGCCAGGTACTAATCACTATTGCTCTCTTTTTTTTGTAGGATTTTTTTTGTGAGATAACAGAACTATCCGCTATGGCAGAAACGGGATAGACGCTTGCAAGTGCTGCTGTTTTTTTGATGAATTGTCTTCTTTTAATTTTCATTTCTTACTAAAAGTAAACAATTAATTGTTTTTCGCAAAAATTTATATATAGCTACCGGTGGAACAGTTTTAAAAAGTACTTTAAAACAAAGATAGATTTATAAATTAAACCCAACCCCAATTTGAATTCCATAAGCGTAAGGTATATATGCTTTTCTTAATCTTTTTGAATTGTACCTTAAAACTCCAGATTTATAAAATACTTGAATGACACCATATACTTTGTTGGAAAAATTAACAATGGTTCCAATTTGAGGTGCAATTGCAGCCCCTAATCTTTTCAATATATAGTTATCACTTGTATATATTTCGCCATATAATGTGGCTTCTATAAATGGCGAGAATAATTTTTGATGCCCAAAAACACGTCTGTAACCAGCAGAAAAATTGAAATATCTTTTTTCCAAAACAATAACATACGTTGTAGTAGGCAAGAAACTCAGTCCACGTTCCCAAAAAACCTATTCTGAAAAACCTATACCTAATTTGAAGCTATTTTTTGAGTTGAATGTACGATAAACATGTAAGTCGATAATAGTGCCGATACTTGCTTTTTGTTCATCTGCTGGACATCCTTCAGTACACGCCGATATACTTACCGGGTCGTTATAATGAAAAGTCTTTGCAATTCCGTTAGTGAGCTGTATGCTATATTTTTTAGGTGGGTATTCATCTTGCGCTAATATTATAGCTGAAAACGTGTTCAAGATGAAGATGACTATAAAAGTCTTAAGATTTTTATCCTGCATCATTCTATTACTTGAAACGTAGTTACAGCGCGAAAAATATAGACTAATGATATCGTGTGCTGGAGTGATAAGGTCAATTTAATTCTTGCAAAAAAAAGTCCTACCAATTTTTTATGGAATGAGGAGAAAATGGTTCCTACTAACACTTAATGGAAATCATATAAAATCAATATAAAGTTCAACCGGAATATTCTCTACTAACACTTCGATAGGTTGGCTTTTCATAAGAAAAAAGTTCGAGATAGTTAAATTGTTGATAGAAGTAGCTCCATTAAATTTGTAGTGGATCTTTTTCAACAATTAAAACAAACTCCAGCGGAGTAAAATTTTGGTAGCAGATACGTAACAAAAAGATTAAGCTCCAGAGGAGCGACACTTTGACTACGAACTGATAGGTGTCACTGCGCTGCAGTTCTCTCTTTTCTGTTAACTTTTGCTACCAAGTTGCCGTTCCTCTGGAACTTGTACAATATAAATTTCACATGAAGCGCGTATTCCTATTATTAATTTGTTATTCTTTAACAAAACGCTTAGCTACCACCTCCCCATTTTTATTATAAGCCGCTATAAAATAAGTGCCTTTGCTGAGGCTTTCTATATTGAATTTATATGAAGTAAATGATTGTAAATTTACGGGATTAATGGTTTGCACGGTTTGTCCGAATATATTATAAAGTTCAATTCTATCCAACTCAAAAGAAGCTTGTTCCAATTGAACGGTTAACCACTCATTGGCAGGATTAGGATAAACTGTTAACCAATCACGCTTACTTTCATAATTTGCTATACTAACCATATAACAATCAGCGGGAATTGGATTATCAATTAAATCAGTGCTGAAATTAAGTGTAATTTCGTGAACGCAATCTCCACTTTCATCACTAAATGATATAGTGGTAGAATCGTTGCGCTCCCAATCATCGGCTGATATATATAAGATGTGTGCGTAGATACTTCCAGTTCCCTCGTTTTCTACTGGCACTTCTATATTGTTGTAAATAACACCGGTAGTTGCTTGTAAATTGGAGTTAGTATATACACTGTCTTCTCCTAAAGCAGCATTGGTTTTAATTCTAAACGGAATAAAAATACCCGGATTGTTGGCATCAATAGGGTTCATCCCTTCGGCAATAGCTTCATAACAATACGACAAGGGTTGCGGTGTAGTGGTTAAGGTTGACCAATCTATATACTCAATCGCTCCGAGACATGGACAATCTTCCGGGCATTCGCTGTAGGTTTCCGCAGCATCGCAAACCTCATCTCCACAAACAAATTCTAAACATTGCGTTACCGGATCTAAATTGGGCAAATCTTCTGTAAGATTAATACTCGTTTCGTGCACACAAGTAGCATTTTCGTTGCTAAAGGTTAAATCAATAACATTGCCACCTTCTTCTAAAGCAGATACTGAAAGAAATAAGTAATGTACCAAACTGGCTGTTTCGTCATTTTCTATTGGAGGCACTTCTACATCATAAATAGAACCTACATTGGTATTTATTTTACTATTAATATAAACATTATTGCTGTCAATTTCAGCTTGCGATTGTATAGTGAACGGAATATAAACGCCCGGATTTTCGGCATCCGTTTCGACATTAGACCCGGGTGGCACCAACTCTTCAACACAATAGGCATTTGGTATATCCGATGAAACTAAGGAGGGCCAAGTTTCTAATTCTAAAAACCGGATGATGCCCAGACATTCGCAATCATCTGGACAATCGACATAGCTTTCTATGGCTTCACAAACCGAATTACCACATTCCGCATCCAGGCATTTTTCTGTTTCTACGTCTTCTAAATCATTGGCAACCTCAATACTCATTTCGTGTATGCAAGAGTTGGTGCTATCGCTAAAGTTTATACTAATGGTTTCATTTTCTAAATCGAAAGCACTAATGGACAACAAATGGATAAATACCCGTGCCTCACCGGTACTTGGTGTTGGCGGAATAGTAGAATTGTAGATTGTACCTGCCGAAGCACTTAAGGATGAGCCTTCATAAGTGATACTATCCATACCAATAGTGGCACCTGTTTGTACTACAAAAGGTATAAAAACGGTTGGTGTATCTAAATTCGTTTGCCAATTTGGAAAATCACCCAGTTCTTCTGCGCAATAGGTTTTAGGTGCCTCAATGGTTGATTTGTCCTCCCAATCTACAAAACGAATGCTGCCGACGCAATCGCATTGCGGCACCGTTTCAGGTAGTTGACTGTTTACATTGATGGAAGCTGCATGTCTGCATTTTTCAAAACTATCAATAAAACGCAATTGAATACTATTCTCTTCTAATTGATTTTGGGTAAGATATAAAAAGTGAACACCGGCATTTGCCAAACTATCGGTATTTAAACTAGGTGGATTAGTGGCATTATAAATTAAGCCGGCGGAAGTAGTTAAGGAAGACTCTTCAAAAACATTGCTTTCATTTGGTAAGGCTTCGGTATTGATAATGAATGGAATATAAAAACCTGGGTTCATTCTATCGGTATTGCCACCAAAAAAGCCGACAGAATCTATACT
This sequence comes from uncultured Chitinophagales bacterium, assembly GCA_938023075.1. GTDB lineage: Bacteria > Bacteroidota > Bacteroidia > Chitinophagales > JAHDHT01 > CALHDG01. The sequence continues at coordinate 8,211 of CALHDG010000083.1, read as the reverse complement.
TAATTCTTCGGCGCAATATATTTGCGGAACTTCTGCCATAGTAAAAGAGGGCCAATTAATAAATTGAAGGCTTCCGGTACAATCGCAATCGTTTGGACAATTGGCATAACTTTCAATACCATCACACATAGCATCTCCACAATTTTGGGGAACACATTGAGTAGAAGGATTCACTTCTCCCAAAGCCTCGCTGATGTTAATTGTTTTTTCTGCCATACAAGTATTGGTTGAATCGGCAAACGATATCGTAATCATATCCGTTGCTAAATTAGCATCGGTTAAATACATAAAAAATATGCTGGGCGACCCGCTTCCTTCATTTAATTGCGGTGGTTCTGAAGAACGATAAATAGCTCCATTTGAAATGCTTAAGGTTGAATTTTCATAAAAATTTTCTGGTGCATTACTTCTTACCGAAAAGGGAATATACACACCAGGCTTTGCTAAATCTGTTTGACCGCCATCAAAAGTACCGTTGGCTTCTGGATATAGATTAGTCAATTCTTCTGCACAATAAGCGGTTGGGGTATTTTTAAAAAGAAAAACCGACCAATCTATATATTCTATTCTAAAGGTATAGGCACAGGCTGAACTTTGGATTGGACAGCTCTCTTCAGCGGCATCTGGCAAATGTTCTACAACATTTATAGTTAGTTGATGCTGGCAGTTAGCATTGGCATCTGCAAAGGATACTACAATCTCACTTTCATCAAAATCATCGCCTGATAAGTTTAAAAAATGAATATATTTGGTTGCTTCGCCGTTATTGGTTCTTCCGCTGGCAACAAAATCGTAAATTGTACCGGCACTTGTTGTTAGTGTTGACCCCGTATACGTTGCATCATCATCTCCCAGAGCGGCATCGGTACTTATAAAAAATGGAATTATTATACCTTCTATAGGATTAACGATTGAGGTGCCTGGTAATCTTTCAAAATCATCATAACAATATAAAACCGGCTCATCAGAAGCGGTTAAACTTTCCCAATCGGCATAGCGAATAGCTCCTTCGCAAGGCTCTTGATAGGCATTAGCCCATAAGGTAATAAATAGCAGCAAGGTTAAGCAGCATAATTGAACTAACTTCATAATCGACATGGTTTTATCTATTTAATAGATGCAAATGTACGCCACTTAGTTGTTTTTGTTGTTAATTAGTTGTGTTAAAAATAATGTATTTGTTCACGCAATTTGATTATTGCTTGTAGCTTTGTAGCCATGATTTGGAAAACATGTACTACTCTTTTTTTGTTTATTGGCTTTATCAACTGCACAACTGCGCAAATAAATGAAAAAATTTGGAACTATATTTATCTATACCGGGATATTGCTATTGAAGAAATGAACCGAACGGGAATACCGGCAAGCATTACTTTAGCACAAGGTTTGTTAGAATCGGGCATTGGAGCAAGCCGTTTAGCTACTGAGGGCAATAACCACTTTGGCATTAAATGTCACGATTGGACAGGACCCAGTGTTAGACATGATGATGATGCTCCCAATGAATGTTTTCGGAAATACAACAGTGTCTACGAATCATACATTGATCATTCTAACTTTTTAACCGGACGGAAACGCTATGCGGTTTTGTTTACTTATGCTAAAGATGATTATATACAATGGGCAAAAGGCTTAAAGCGTTGCGGTTATGCTACTAACCCAAAATATGCCGAATTGTTGATTCAAAAAATTGAGTTGTATTACTTGCATATTTTTGATAAAGCGAACTGGCAAGAGTTATGGTCTATTGTAGAAACTAACCGGCAGTTATCGCTTGGTGAGAGCTATACTTCAGTTGCCAAACCGCCTGCTACAGTTACCGAAAAAAAAGTTGAGCCTAATAAGGTGGTTGCCAATAAAGCTCCTAAGCCAACAAAAAAATTTGATGTGCCGGTTAATGAAAATGAACAAGTGGTGATTGCTAGTTCAACTCCCAGTACTGCTGCTGAACCTGCTGCTGAACCTGCTGCTGAATCTGCTGCTGAATCTGCTGCTGAATCTGCTGCTGAATCTGCTGCTGAACCTGCTGCTGAATCTGCTGTTGTGCAAAGTTTTAGTTTTGCTAACATTAACAATTTACGGGTTGTTGTTTATAACTATCCGGTAACTGTTGCGGATGTAGCCGCTGCTCAAAATGTGAAACTTAAACAGTTGTTTCGATTTAACGACTTAGATGGGTTTTCAACTTTTGAAGCGCATACACCTATTTTTTTACAAAACAAAAAACGGGTTTATAAAGGTGCAGCGTCTATTCATCAGGTAAAAGCAGGTGAAACGGTACACCACATTGCTCAACAGTATGGTGTTAAAACTTGTGTGCTACAAAAGTTGAATTTATTACACCCAACCCAAGAGCCGCGTGTTGATGAATTGGTGTATTTGAAAAAGAAACGGACCGTGCCGCCGAAGATCCGGTGATTTGTTGCTTATGTATTTTTGGTAGAGGTCGCAATTTTTGCGACCTTGCTTTGGTGCAAAAATTTTTTGAATTGTTTTTTGGTTGTAAATATTGGGTACAATTTTTTTAAAATTCTTTGAATTTTTTAGGTCGCAAAAATTGCGACCTCTACGGTTATTTTTGATATTTTCTTATATTGCTGTATGGTTCAAATATTAGGATTGATGTTGTTATTTGTTTGTTGGATGGTTCCATTATTTGGACAACACAGTTATATCATGCCAATTGAGGAGCAGTCTGAAAAGTTGTCCATAGCCATTAATAAACCTTTAAAACCGAAGTTAAATCTTTTTGCGATAGATTCTTTTTCTACAACAAAGCCGGCATCGTTGCTTTTATTTAAAACGATGCCTAATTCTTATAAACCGCAAAACCGGTTACCGGTATTTTGTGAAATTGAACATCAATTGAGTAAATTGATAAAGCGCAGGGTGAAGTTGGGAGTGCCTTAATAAATTTCAAATTTCAAATTTCAAACTCCGAATTTCAAATTCCAAATTTCAAAAGCATTAACTATTGTAATGAAATGTAACTACGAGGGAGCGAGGTTGGCAAACTAGCCCCGACAGTAGCGGTTATGCCGCCAACGGAGTGCGGCATTTGAGTGGATGGCGGGACTGCCGTTTGTACGAGTTGTTTGGTTTCGCTTCAAAGGATGAAATTGTAAAAAAGGAATGTGAATTTTAAAAACCGGTTTTCGATATATGATACCAAATTGACCATAAAATGTAACACAAATTTTGGTTTAATATTGGCGATCTCTTCGTTAAAAATACTCGCCCTAGCCGCTGGCTATGACTGCGTTTGGAGCTCACCAAATTAATTCCAAAATTTTTGTGTCACTTTTTACAGTTAAATTGGTATGATACTGTGTAGTTTGATGAATAACGAATATCGATTAACGAATGCAGAATTTTGATTTTTATCGAAATGTAAATGAATGAATATTTAAAATGCAACGGTTAAACCCATCCCAAATTGACTGCCGGCATTGAAGTTGGGGGCACCCGACCCTTTTTGGTAGGCAATGTCGAAATATTTATTGTTTTGGCGACTGAAATACATGCGCAAGGCAGCTTGGGCGCGATAGTACCAAGCGTTGTTTTTAATATCGTACCAACCATGCGCTGCACCGCTTAAGCCTAAGCCAACGTTGCCTACTGTAATTAAATTTTGCGTATCAATTTTAAGGCTGCCTTTAGCACGTAACAAAAAACTGTTGGGCGCTTCGTGGCTTTCATCGGCTTCTCCATCGCAAAGGTTTAAAGTATCTTTAGGGCAAGTGATGGCTAAGGAGTCTTTTACAAAATTGAACTTATAGCCGCTTTGCACAAACAAGCCCAATCTAATTGTTCTGAAGGGATTGAGCATATTGCCATTGGGATTTTTTTTGAACCAAGGTACCCAGCCGGCTTCGGCAAGGGTGTTTAAGGTGTTGAACCGGTTATTGGTTTCAATACCTAAACTAATTGGAAAGGTTTGAAAGCCTTTGTTTAAATCGGGCGTTACCTGATTGCCGACATAGGTGGTTTTAAAGGTCATAAAAATACCGCTTAGCTTTAGCTGAATAGAAGAAAAAGCATCTTCGGTGCCGGTTTGCACATGTATGCCTGGCGTAAGTTGAAAAAGCGACTTGTCTTGCGCCAGCAAAATGTCTTTTGTTTGAAATAGGCTGTCTAAAGAGCGGGCATAATCAATGCCAAGACTAATGGCTTCGTTTTGAAAGTCGGTTAAAATGGTTTTGATGCTAATGTCTAAAGGGGTGTCGTCTTGCTCTTGCGCTACTGCTGAAAAATTGAGTATCAAACATAATGCGATCCAACATATATTGATGTTCCTTTTTTGATTCATTTTGACTTATTCTGCGGTTAAAATTTTAAGTGCTAATTCTTTAACGCTTAAATCAATCCAATGTTTGGGCCAGGCTTTGTCGTCTTGTTTGTTTTGAATAAGCGTCCAACGGATGACTGCCCGGTAAATGTATTTTGAATTTGCATAGCCGAAGCCGTCTTGCCGGCTTAAAATTTCGCGGTGTATGGTGTCGTCGGTAATTTTTACCTCGCTGTTGTTAAAATATTTGAGTTGGAATTTCATTACTGATTGCAGTTGTTTGTGTGTCATGGTTTACGTGGTTTAGTTTTAAAAAAGCGGGATTGACTAATCAAATATAAATGAATTTTTGGGATTTGTGTTTAAGGGCGGAAAAGTATTTTGTTTAGGTGTTTTTATGTTTGGGTAAGATAACCTTATAAAATTAACAAAACAAAGTATCCATAGAACGCACCATTTCAAAAAAACCATCTTTTTCCACGACTAAAACAAATAGTAGCTTTGTTATATTTGTGAAAATATATAATTATCTTCAAACGACTTGCTCCTTTAGAGGAGCGGTGATTGAAAATGCCACGCAATTTGCGCTGCAGTTTGAGGCTGCCGGTGTGCCTTAAAAGGCTAAAATTTCATAGTCGAAATGTGCTTGATTAGCCTAAAAATTTGTATTTTTGGAGTGAATGTATCTTTTCATTTACAAAGATATAAAACGATACTGTAGCTAAAATTAAACATAATTTTGAACGATGAAAAAATCTCTATGTCTTTTGTATTTGCTTATTTTATTAATTCTAGGTGCTTGTAATACTTATTTCAAAAATCCTTATGCTTTGCTGCCACTGCATTACCAACCTAAATTTGAATTCTTTCAATTATCGGCAAATGAAAAAATGATTACAACAACCTACACTTCTTTTACAACAAAAAAATTGGAGAAAGGGTATGTTTTTAGGAGTTTTTATGGTGAGGTGCTGGTTCAGGAAACTAATTATCAAGATAAAAGCCTTAGGGTGAAAAATGGTTCATTTAAACAATTTGATTTATATGATGGTAAACTCGAATTTGAGCAAATGTATCAAAACGATCAATTAAATGGCAAAAGAACGTACTATTACAAATCTGGAAAGATCAAAAGCATTACCCCTTTTTTGAATAATATGAAAAATGGGAAAGGAGTTGATTACTATGAATCTGGTGCTGTAAAAGTAGAATATGAGTATAAGGATGATATTGAAACTATACCAAGAGTGTATTACCATGAAAATGGAACAATTAAAGCTAAAATAACTACTCATTCAGCAACATATCAACAACCAGAACATAGCCATAGCCATGCTTTTCCCAGAGGTTATCCAACTTATACTAACGTTAATCCCATAAAGTATAACAACTACTTAAATGGCATGTTTAAACTGTTTGATTCGATGGGACAGGAAGTTTGCGTTGGTATTTATGAGGAAGGGAAATTAATGACCCCCGAATGTCATTTGTATGATAGCGTAGAGGAATTGAATTATATGCGTGTTAATTCCCATACTATGCCGAAGTTTCCAGGAGGTGATGTGGAATTGTTAAAGTTTTTCGGAAGTAATATTAAATATCCCCCATTAGCCAAACAGCACGATGTACAAGGTATGGTTATTTTGAGTTTTACAATTGATGAAAACGGCGGTATTGAAGATTTAAAGATCGTTAGAGGAATTGACCCGACCATTGCCGAAGAAGCACTACGTTTAGCCAAACAAATGCCTAAGTGGTCTCCAGGAAAAGTAAATGGGAAGCCGGTAAAAGTTGCATTTAAATTACCCATTCGTTTTAAGTTGGAATAAGAAAAGACGATGAGAAAAATAGAATTGGCAGACAGTGGGGTGAAAACCAATCACTCCACCAAACCCTCCAAAATATCCATCAAACAAAAAGTGTGTTCGTTTAAAAACAGTACTGCATCTTTCCAGGTAAAAATTTCTTTTCGCAACTTCGTTGAAACTTCAATAGTGCGAGATTTCGTATAAATCCAAATCACTTTATCTACCCCAAAATCTACATAGCGTTTGGTTTTTAGCGTGTAATAGTCAAGTGGGTTTTCATAATCTTCGAGGGCAGCTTTGGTATCTATTTCAAAAACTACATTGGGTGGTACGGGAATATATTTATCGTTAATCACCTTTACCCTAGTTTTTTCGACTATGGCAATATCAGCTTTTCGCCAGTTCCCTTTTGAAAAATGTACGCCCAATTCGTTTGGAAGTACCAAATAATCATTGGGCAAAAGATTGCCCAAATATTGGACTAACTTACCAATAATCAACGATTGTAAAATACTACTTCCCATTAATGCTTCTGCTGGTTTTAAGCCGCTTAAATAATCACTGTAACCCGAATAGTAAATAGGTTTCCCATTATCCATTTCGTAGATTAGTTGCTCTGGTATTTGTTTTGTTGCTGTCATACTTAAACTGAACCTGTTTCAAAGATACATAAAATTGAATAATTATAGTTACTATGCCTTCCTTCATCCATTCATCATTTTTTTAAAAGTTTGTATTTTTATCGGTATAATTACATTAGTTTCAACTCAAATGAAATCAAGGCAAGGCAATCCCCAAATCAAAAAAATCAAAGTCCAGACAATTCCACTTATAACTGACCTCTATTTTTTCAACATTCTTTCTGTTTATTAGTAATTCAGCAATATTATTGGCAACCGTTGCATTGGCTTTTTCCTCAATTATTTCAACATATTCCATTAAAATTTCATTGCTGATAACTAATTGAATTTTACCAGACAAAAGGCAATCAAATATGGGGCGGAATTTTGATTTTCTTGAAATTGAAACTAAAAACGCATTGGTATCTAAAACAACCCTAAGTTTACTCATACTTAGTTCTCATATGTTCATTCGACCAATCTTCCATCGTTTTATCACTCCAATTATTTTCCTCCCACAATTTGTCCATTTCATCAGATGCTTTATTAGCAAAATAATTGGACAATAAATCTCTTATTTCAATCAACTGATTGTCTTGTAGTTCGTAACTAAACAGTTTCAATAATTCAAGTTGAAGATTTGTTAATTTTTTTGCTGCTGCCATACTTAATTGAATTTACAGACTATAAAATTACTCAAAAAAATCATACTGTATTCATTTTTACATTTTACGTTGGTCTTTTTTAGAAGCGAAACAATTGAACTCGTGGAGACTTCGGTCCCGCTTTACGTTCCAATCTTTTCCAAACACCCAACCCTTTGGGATTGGCAAAGGATTTCCTCTCTAATCGAAGCTATTTTGGAGGCTTCGCTGGCTACTTGTTACAAATAAGTCCACGTTTGTAAATGATGCATTTTTGATGTATATTTACACCAATACAAATTATGGCAAGACAAAGTATTTCTTTTACAGAACCAAATGATGAATGGTTGAAAGCCCAGGTGAATAGCAAAGAATATTCCAGCAAAAGCGAATTGGTTAATGATTTAATTCGGCAAGCCCGCAATCAACAAATTCAAGTTGATTGGATAAGTGCAAAATTGGAGAAAGCTGAAAAAAGTGGATTTACGACTGATACTAAAGAAACCATATTAGCAAAGTCAAAGGCTATGCTTAATGGCAAATTATAAGTTAAGCAATACTGCGAAAGAAGACCTGATAAGAATACATCAATACGGTGTAAAGCAATTTGGGATGCGCCAAGCTGATAAATATTTCAACGCCTTTTTTGATTGTTTTGAAACCATTGCTCAAAACCCTTTCGCATTTGAATCAGCCGAACATATAAAAAAAGATTACCGCAGATGTGTTTGTGGTGTGGACAGTATTTTTTATAAAATAAATAATGAGAAAGTTGAAATTATGACCATTGTTGGCAGACAGGACATAATCAAAATTCTAAAACTTCTACCTTAAGCTAAATCTTTCCCAAA
>CALHDG010000082.1 GCA_938023075.1 uncultured Chitinophagales bacterium | reverse complement strand
AGACAATTGCGCGCATTAGAAGATGGTGGATTGTATGAAGGCAAAAAAACCGAAGTCTTGAATATTGAAAAGTTGGTAAGCAACAAAGCAAGCAACAATGCCCGGCAAGCTTTTGCTAAAATACCAAGCCTCAACATTTGGGAAAGCGATAACGCCGGATTGCAATTAGACATTGGTGGCAGAGGCTTAAGCCCCAAACGAACCACCAATTTCAATACCCGGCAAAATGGTTATGATATGAGTGCTGATGCTTTGGGTTATCCTGAAAGTTATTATACACCTCCACTGCAAGCTGTTAAACAAATTGAGTTGGTAAGAGGGGCGGGGGCTTTACAGTATGGCAGTCAATTTGGCGGAATGATTAACTTCAAATTAAAAGAAGGCAACGAAAAAAAGAAGCTCAATTTTGAAACGCACAACACTTATGGAGCAAACAATTTTTTCAATACTTTCAACAGTCTGCACGGTCAGGTCAACCAATTGAATTATTACAGTTATGTACAATACAAAAGAGGCAACGGTTGGAGAGCCAATTCCGGTTTTGAACAAGTGGGGGCTTACTTTAGTGGCAAGTATGAAGTATCAGAAAAGTTGAAATTAGGTTTAGATTATACCCATATGAATTACCTGAGCCAACAAGCCGGCGGACTTACAGATGAAGATTTTTTAAGCAACCCAAGAAGCTCTAATCGCGAAAGAAATTGGTTTAAAGTCAATTGGAATTTGGCTGCTTTTTTATTAGAATATAAGCCATCTAACCATATAAAAATTTATAACCGGTTATTTGGCTTGGCTGCTCGCCGTACTTCGCTTGGTTTATTAAATACACCCGATGAACCCGACCCTTTATCGAACCGTGATTTATTAGATGGCAAGTTTAGAAACATCGGCAACGAAACGCGCGTAGCCATCAACTATCCTCGTTCAACCAATCTTTTAAACACTTTATTAATTGGCTCACGTATCTATAAAGGAAAAACCAATTTCAGTCAGCAATTTGGCACCGATGGAAGCGATGCCGATTTTACGGTTGTAGATACCGCTTTTTTAGAAAGAAGAAAATCGGATTTTCAATTTCCGAATACCAACTTGGCGATATTTGCAGAGCATATTTTCCGCTTAAATCCAAATTTTAGTTTGGTGCCGGGTATCCGGTTAGAATATATTGCCACCCAATCCGAAGGGTACTTTACCAATAATTTACGCACAAATGCCTTCGGTGATTTTATTGAAGAAGAGATACCGGATGCATCGAAGGCGAACAGAACTATTTTGTTGTATGGCATAGGCTTATCTAATAAATTCCACGAAAATTATGAGTTGTATGCCAATGCAACTTCCAACTACCGGGCAATTAATTTTACCGATGTGCAAATACAAAGTAACATCCAAATTGTTGACCCTGCTATTGAAGATGAAAGTGGCTATAGTTTTGATATCGGTTTACGACGAAGAAATTTCGAACCCTTTTTTATTGAAGCCGGCTTATTTTACATTTTATACAACAACAGAATAGGCGAGGTAATAGACGACGGCTTACGGGTAAGAACAAACATAGGCGATGCTCGTATATTTGGTATTGAACTATTTGGTGAAGTAGACATGTTAGCGGTTTTGAAAAAAAAGAGCCATCATAAACTAACCGCTTTTATAAACGGTTCGGTCAACAGAGGAATCTATACTAAAATTAACGAGCGGGCATTAGTAGGTGTACGGTCGGATAATGCAATAGAAGAATTGCCAAACTACAATATTAAAATGGGTTTGACTTATGGTTATCAAAACTTTACGTCCACTATTCAATCCACTTGGGTTGGCAAGCAATTTTCAGATGCTGCTAATACTGAAATTGCGTTTATAGGTGTTTTTGGATTTGTGCCGAGCTATCACGTTATGGATATTTCCGGACGGTATGATTTTTCGGAAAACCTCCGGCTTGCTTTCAGTTTAAATAATGTTTTGAATGCTGCCTATTTTACCCGGCGGGCTGCAGCTTATCCCGGTCCGGGCATTATACCGGCTTTGGGTAGAACTTGGAATTTGACTTTGAGTCTGAAGTTTTAATTGAAAGTAAACTGATTGCCTTCAATTAATACTACATTAAAATTTTCACGAAAATAAAATGCCGCCTGCTGCATACCGGTTGAAATTGCCGGTCTTATTGGTTTATATCTCCAGGAAATAATTATAAACACTTTGTAGTTTGAAAAATCAATAGCGTTTTGAAATTTTTTGATTGTATCCTCTAATTGAGCTTTGGCATTTTTCTTTTTATCTGCTCTTCTTTTATAAGTATCTTTAATTTCTACAAAGACGAAAGTTTGATTATCAAAGGCAGCAAAGTCACATTTTTTATGACCAGAATCATCATCGAAAATGCATTTATCAATAGCTAAAATATTGATTTCTTTTAGGTTCGGATTCTCAATTGTAAAGTTGGCTTTTTCTTCAGAGTGAATTTCCAATATTTTATTTTCTTTCGGATCAAAAATGAAAATTCTCGATTTGTTAGATTTCCATAAACAAACGTTAGTTACAATTTGTGGGAAATAGGTTTTAAGTTGGTCTATCATTAATGAACTTTAGTACTATATAAATCCATTAACTCATTAAAGTCATCCATAATTATTTCAGAAGTTTGGTCTAAATGATTTTCTGCTATTAAGCCGGTTTCTTTATCAAAGATATTTTCGATGCCATTTTCGTCAATATAATAAGCTTTAAAATGTTCGGGGTCAACCCAACTTTTTTGTGGGATTACGTTTGAAACTTCATCTCGGCTTTCAGTTCCAATTTTATGTGCTAATAAGAAGTTGTTGAAGGCTGCTAAAATGTATGGGCTGTGCGTGGTTATGATAAGTTCATTGTGCTTATCTGTAAACTCATATTTATCAAAACAAATATTTGCTAAAATTTTTGAAAGTTCGTACTGATTTTTGGGATACAGGTTTAATTCAGGTTCTTCAATAACAAAAGCATTGCTTACCTTTTTATCTGATGAAATAAAATTTAAAACTAAAAGTAACGGAATAATAGATTGCAAACCACTACTTGCATCTGAAAGTTTAAAATAATTATTATCTGACAAATATAATCGGTTTTCATTTTCAATAAACTTAAAAGTTAAGTTTAAAAAGCTAAAATGAATGCCACTTAATTTAGATTTCGCATTTTCAAATATAGATGCAAAATTCGATAATGTTTTAGGTATTGGAATGTCATAATGAACCAAACTCATAATTGAGTCTGATACAACAGATATAAGTGACCTTTCAGATGGCATATAAGATGAGAAACTAATATACTTAAACAATGCCCGTGCAATGCGATTATGCTTTTCGAGATGATTAGTATATTTGTCTAAAAACATATTCTTCTCTTTCTTTAATTCTGCAACTTCAGCTTCTAATTCTTTAAACCTTTTTTCATAAGTTTTTTCTTCATTATTTTCAGGTTGTTCTCCTTTCTTAGTGGTGATAGCTTGTTTTAAGGTCTTTTCAGTCTTCTCAAATTCCTCTTTTATTTCTAAGAATGTACTTTCATTTTTTTGACGTACATAAAATGAATAAAACAAATTTCTACGTTCATATTCTTCTAATTCATTGATCAACCCGTAAATTTCGTGAGTTTCATTGAATACTTTTTTTTCCTTTTCCTTTTTATAGCTAAATTTATATGCAAGCGATTCATAATTAATGAAAGATGTTTTTTGTAGAAATGAACTAATACCATAATCGTTTAGAGCTTTACGAAATCTTTTTTCTGTAAAAACAAATTCAATACTCCTAAATATCGCCACCAACTTAGCAATCGTACTTTTCCCAACCGACTGTGGTCCAATAAAAATCATCACTCGACTTAAGTCAATATCAATTTTTTTAAGGGGTCCAAAATTTTCAACTATTAAACGTTCTGCCATGGTTTTAGATATTTCTACCAAATACAAAGATAAGGATATTTCCGGACGGTATGAGTTTTCTGAACACCTCCGGCTCTCTTTCAGTTTAGCATCTGAATAAATGTACTTATACTATTAAGGTGAGGATACATATTACCTCAAACTGTTTGGTAATGATACTCAATATCAGTACTTTTAAAATTTAAATTAATAAAATTAAGTTATGAAGAAAACTATGCCACTATTTATAGTGTTAGTGATGTATGCATCTTTGCTTATGGCACAACCTGCAGATTGCAGCCCTCCTGCTACGGGTACTTTTGTTTGCAACGAAAACAATACACAAGCGCAAATAATTGAACTCAGAGATAGAATTTTAGAGGAAGCGGAAAATGCAAGAACGGCTTGCGATGATGCAGATAATACTGCAGAAATTAGGGCAAGTTTAAGTGTGTTGGTTGATGAATTGATTGCTTTAGTTCCGCAACGAACTGAGGCGGAAAAAGCAGAGGAAGTAGCCGGTGGCTGGTTTCAGGTTTGGTCAGATAATCCGTTTACCACGGTTCCAAACATTTGTTTCGATACTTTTCATATTTATCAAATTGTTTCTCTTAATGGTTATTATTATAATATATCGCAAGTTAATGCCTTTGGAAGTTCACTGGGCTATTTTATTCGTGGGATATATGAATTGGGTGAAAACGCCTTGCCGGTAGAGTTTACCGATGCCTATTTTTCTAACGAACCTTTACCAACGGGTATGGACTTAGTTGCCTTAACCGACCAAGCTGAAAATGGAGAAATTATGAGAGCGCAAATTCCGCCAACCCCGGTTATTGGTATTACCGGTACCCTTGGCAATATTTATGTTGATGACCTTTTACGTATTATTACCGATGGAACTCCTGCTTCGGGCAATAGCGATTTGTATATTATGCGCCGCCAGAATACGGTACAATAAACTTAAATAGAAACATTAGATATTCAAATTTACAAGGTAAGCCGAACTAATTCCCCTTCAAATGTTGAAGAGCCTGTACCGATACTTCGGTAGCTGGGCTTTTTTAAAGAAAAAGGTCGGGGTAGTTTAAAAAACTTATAAAGGACTTTTTAATACATCTCATTAAATTCGTAGTAGAACCAAATCGATTTTGGTAAGATGTTTTACATTAGGTTGTACAATAGCAATAAATAAGAGATGACACCTTTTTTTGAAAGATGTCATCTCTATTAAAACCAGCATTTTTATTCAATAATTAATTTTTGGATAGTATTGCTTGTTTCATTGCTCATTTCAACTAAATACATGCCTTTCGTTAAATCGCTTATATTTATTTCAACGTTTGTGGTGTAAGGTTCGGTTTCCATTTGCTTCATTATCTTACCAGAAATATCTATTAGATTAATTTGATAAATCGCTTCATCAGGTAAATCAATAAACACTTTATCCGTTGTTGGATTGGGGTAGATTTTAAATGCTTCAACTATCCTAAAGTTTGCATTGCTGGCATCCTGATTTTTCTTAAAAGTATTACCACCACAATTCCAAACTACTTCAGCATTAGTTAAGCTGTATAATGACCGGCAAGAATAGCCAGGTGCATCGGTACAATAAAAAGTACCATCTTGATAATACAAATTGCTTTCAGATGCAGTTTGAACATAGACAAAGTAATAGCTTCCTCCACTATATAAACTAATGGAAGCATTACCACAGTTATTCGAATCTACCAATGTATTTAGCCATGGAAATTCACTAAAAAGGTTGCTTTCAATTGCTTCAAAACAAGTTATAATAATGGAGCTTTCTTAAATGGTACAAGGTGTGCTTACATCCGTTTTAATCTCATAATCAAAACGGATTTGTTGTCCTTCTCTTGGAGTGATGCCAATTCCTTCTGCAAAGTATGGATCAAAAATACGTCCATCAGCTAAGCGAATGAAGTAGTAATTAATTCCTCCGCAATCTGCATAAAAGAAAGTGCCCGTATATTTTGTACAATCGGATGTTGGTGTTTCGTATTCACAAGAACCATCATCAACAGTTGCTTGAGCATTGTAATTTGTTGCATTGGAATCTGTACATCCACTAACAAGTATTGTGTTGTTTCCGCAAGTCCATGTCTCAGTTATGTTGTTTAAATTGTAGGCATTCACACAAGAATAAGTAGGTGTTTCATCGCAATAATAAGTTCCGTTTTGATAATAGAGTTTACCTTCATTTTCATTTTGTATTAAGATGAAATTGTATGAACCGGCATCGTAAACGGTAATCTTTTCAGCTGTACAATTGTTTTGATTTACATAAGTATTTAACCAGGGGTAAGTTGCAAATACGGATGCATTTATATTTTCATATTGGCAAGAACCATCATCAACTGTTGCTGAAGAGTTATAGTTAATTGCCTGGGCATCGGTACAGCCGCTTATTGTAGGTGTTGGTGGCGATGTTGGGTTGTTTCCACAAGTCCAGGTTTGGGCAATGTTGTTTAAACCATAAGCCATTACACAAGAATAAGTGGGTGTTTCATCACAGTAATATGTTCCGTTTTGATAATACAGCTTGCCTTCATTGCCATTTTGAATGAGCACAAAATTGTAAGAGCCGGCATTGTAAACGGTAATGGTTTCATTGTTACAAGTAGCCTGATTAACCAATGTGCTCAACCAAGGGTAATTTTCAAATACGGCATTGTTGGTGTTTTCATTACAACCAACATAAAAACAAGTACCGTCATCAACATTTGCTGATGCATTATAGTTGCAAGCCATTGCATTGGTACAACCAGCGGTTAACAAAGCTGCCTCACTTGCCCATACGGTTGTTAAATTTGCATATTGTTCTAAAAACAACATATTATTATAGCAATTTTGTGAATAAAAGTCAATTTGGCTGGGCGCAATTTCGCATAATAATTGACCTTCGCAATTGAAAAATTGGTAGGTATAATCAGAAACACAAGGAAGGCCATTTTCTGTAAGCCGGGGCTTGGTCATATAATGGATAGTTCCTTTGTATTCCATTTTAATAATTTCACCTATTGTACAACCATCGCTATGGTCAATTAAAGTTTGTATCCACGCTTCTTGTAAATCGGCGTTCGGACATAAATCAACATACCTTCTTATGGTTGTATAGGTAGCAGCAGCAGACAATAGTTCATTATCGCAGGCTTCTGCACAAATTAATTGACCCTCGCAATTGAAATATTTATTGGCGTAATCACCCTTACAAGAATAACCATTTTCAGTTGTACCGGGAAGGGTATAAAAAAAAGTATCTCCATTATATTCAAACTGTCGCATTTCGCCTACCGCACAGCCAATGTTCTCATCCAGTAAATCTTGTATCCAAGTCATCTGTAATGGTGCTTCATCCTGGCAAATTTGCTGACCAGTATTATCCTCATAAGTCCACCATACATTTGTTAATTGTATATTCCCGGAAAAAAAATCAGGATCACAAAATGTAAGGTATGCTGGACTGAGGGAACCACCGAACTCGCACAGCAAAATACCTTTACAGTCGTAAAATTGAGTGTTTCCGGCAGGGCAGGGAATACCATTCTCCGTTACTCCCGGATTAGTCATAAAATAGTTATTTCCTCTATACTTAATTCGTGTAATTTTTCCAACTGCACATCCTGCACTATTACGTATTAAAGTGCTTAGCCAATCCTGCTGATAGAAAGAATTTGGACATTCGGCAACAAAAGTCCAAACAGGTGTAAAGTTATTTTTATCACTCAGCAATTGAGGGTCGCATTGTTCGCCTTCAGGAAGACCCAAAGCCGCAAAACCGGTTTGACATACATAATCACCCTGGCAATTGTAATAATAATAACCCAGATCAGCTTGGCAAGGCGAACCATTTTCTGTTCTACCTGGCGTAGTTTCAAAATAGGTATTTCCATTAGATTCGAACTGGCGAATTTCACCTACACCACATCCGGCACTTTGGTCGAGCAAGTTCTGTATCCAATCCCATTGCAAAGGCTCACCGGTTGGGCAATTGTTTGTTTGTGCATAGGTTAAGTTGTTCAACAGCAAAATAATAATTAGTGAAAACACGGAGTAAAATTTCCAATTTGTATTAAGTTTATGATCTTGAGAATTTTTAGTTTGAGTTACTGAAATGTTCATTTTCTGATTTTAAGATTTAAATATTGTTTAAATAAACTTTTATTATTTACTGAATGATTAATTTTTGGGTGATTCTATTTAACTCACTTTTCAGTTCCAGCAAGTAGATGCCCTTTGGTAAATCGCTTGTATTCAACTCAAAAGTTGCCGTATTCAGCTGGCACTTTTTTCTAAAGCAGTCCCATCATCAATAACCTTTAAGGTAAGATTGGACTCCTTTTCCGGCCAACCAAAAAACCTGGTTTGAGTTTAGTAATGATTCTATAAAGTTACCTGCCTAATAATATGCAAAGCTTTGTGCCCAACTTTGAGGTAAACTTGTTAGAGTAAAACATAAAAGCAACAAGCATATTTTTATGCCTGAATAAATTACACATGGTTGGATCGCTGTTTTTAGAACATAAGCTTTACTTAACCGTGCAGGTTTCATTGTTACTGTTTTTAGGTTACAAAAAATAGATCGTTAAAAAGCTTTGAGGAAGGTGTTTAAAATACTTCATAACAAATGTAAGCTAAGCGTTTTGTTAAAAACGACAACAATTTTTGAAGGTTGTCGGAAGAAAAATCAAGTTGTACTTTTTATCTTTTTATTTAACCTGTTGAAAACGAACTCATTACAATATGAACAGTTCTGGTAAAAATTAAAAAGCCGGACAATAATTTACTATTATCCGGCATTCATACGAACTATTCAGCAGTGCTTTCTATTCGATAATTAATTTTTGGATGCTTTGAGTTTGTTCGTTTGTTAATGCTACTAAATACATGCCTTTGGGTAAGTCGTTTACTTTCAATTGAACAGGTGACTCATTCATTGTTGTTTCAAGTTGTTTCATCACTTTGCCAGATATATCTGTTAAACTGATCTGATAAACTGCTTCATCGGGTAAATCAATAAAAACTTTGTTGGTGCTTGGGTTGGGGTACATGTTAAATGTTGCGTTAGTGGTTTTATAAGATGCTTGAGTTGCGGCTGGCTTTCCGGCAGAAGCCACCTCAACCACCATCAAATAACTCCGCTCACAATTATCATTTTTAACGGTATAATACAATTTGTAAAGCCCAGCTTCATTAGATGAAAAATAGGCGATGTTTTCACCGGTTGCCGTCATTAAATAAATAATATTTTCGCCTGACCAGTAACCGCTTTTGTTCTCACTTACCAAATCCATCAATTCAATACCTTCGCCTAAGTTGATGGTTTTGTTTGGTGCGCTTAACGTAGCAACCGGCTTGGCTTGTACATCCACATAAAGGGGTGCGGCTTCACTCTCACAAATGGTACCATCTGGAAATTCGAAAAAAGTACTTGCCCAAAAATTGTATTGATTAGGTTCTTTGGTATCTACACCAAGATCAGCAGTTGAACAAATGAGACTTGGTGTATTACAGATGCTCATCAAACTACCTTTTGAACCATTTTGATCGGCGTAGAGCATGTATTGATCGGTTCCTATTTTTACATAACTCCATAAGTCTTCTTCGCAAATTATACCAGGTTGAGCAACTTCCGGCATTTGTAAAAATTGATTGGCAATGTGGTGTTTGGTTTCACAGGTTTTTTGGTTGCCGCTTTCATCT
>CALHDG010000081.1 GCA_938023075.1 uncultured Chitinophagales bacterium | reverse complement strand
TAATGGTACATCGAAATAATAGCAACTTTTTGAGTTTGGCTGAGGTAGAAGTTTATGGCACACTGATAAATTTGGTACAAAACATTGCAGTAAACAAACCTGCCACCCAATCTTCAACCCTTATTAACGGAGTAGCTTCAAGAGCAGTAGACGGTAATACTAATGGTGTGTATAGACAAGGTTCAATGACCCATACGGTTAATGAAATAGGTTGGTGGAGAGTAGATTTATTGGATATTTACGACATTTCATCTATTAAAATACATAATAGAACCGATTGTTGTGCAGACCGTATTGAAAATAGTTCTGTATATGTAGGTAATGTTAATAGTAGCAACCCTAACGACTATACCAAGGTAGGTGATTTGAACGGCCTTACTGTAAATGAATTGTCTAACCTCAACTTGCAAGGTCGCTATGTAATGGTACATCGCAATAATAGCAACTTTTTGAGTTTGGCTGAGGTAGAAGTTTTTGGCACACTGTCACGGGCAGGTAACAAACTTAACAATCATGCTGATAATGGTGGTATCAATATCTACCCCAATCCTGCAAATGAAGTGCTTAATATTGAGTTTCAAAAGCCGGCAGAAAAAGGCGCGCTTACTGTTTATGATTTACTTGGCAAACAAATATTTACCCAAAACGTTGAGGCAAAAACGAATAATGTTCAAGTGCCGGTTAGTCAACTGATGCCGGGCACTTATATTATGTTATTGCAATTTGATAATGGCACTTATGAAATTGAGCGTTTTGTAAAACTTAGTAATTAAAATAGAAGGGCATTGAAAATAAAGTAATGCGGAGAAAATAAAAGTACCACTACAAATGGTCAATTATTTTTGTAGCATGCTTAGTAGTTATGCTTGTTGATGCTGTCGGAAAAATAGGAGTGAAATTTGAAATGTGTAGGAGTTGAGTTGATTAGGCATCCCGAACCTTCGGGATGGTTGATGTGCTCCAACGATTAACCGTTCTAATTTTGCCAAACTGTATCCGACAGTATGAGCTTGCTAAAAACTATGTCGAAATGAGAAAGTTAGCAGACCTGAATTTGACCATTAAATTGACCTTTGATTGACTAATTTTCGCCTCTATTTTTATTAGATTAGTATCGAAAATCTAATTTCTATATATTAAGATAAATGACTCTATGCTTAAGCTCATTGTGTTAAAAAATTAAATTATAAATGACGTATATAAATAAAATAATATTTATACTACTGTTTGTTGGAGGCTTTCAACTGTATGTACTAAGCCAATGTGTAGATGATACCAACTATTGGGAAAATAGTTGGGTGTCGTGCGAAACGCGTTCTAATCCAAATCCGTTAAGAGGTAATTCGTATTGGATTAATTACCAATTTAGCCAACCTGAAGCCATAACCGATATCCATTTTTGGAATGCAAACAAAACGGGCGAAAGTGCTACCGGAGCAAAAGATATTATTATAGATTATTCAATTGACGGCGTTAATTGGATTAATGAAGGATTTTATACTTTACCACAAGCAAATGAATCTAATAATTACGAAGGGGTAACCCTAGCCAATTTAAACGGTCAATTTGTTCAAAAAATATTAGTAACCATTCAAAATAATCACAACAATACCAATTGTGTTTCATTAGCCGAAGTAAAATTTGGTATAGATGAAAATGCGTGTTACGAAGGATTGGATGCCTGCGGAGTTTGTTACGGTCCGGGTGTTACCAAATGGTATTTAGATGCTGATAACGACAGGCAAGGCAACCCTGATATTAACTTATTAGCCTGCAACCAACCGCTTGGTTATACTTCAAATGGAAACGACCCTTGTGATGACTTAGCTTTTGGATGGTCGGAAATAAGTACTATTTTTAATAGCAATGGTTGTACAGGTTGCCACGGCGGTGGTGCTGCCGGTGGTTTAGATTTACGAACTTACGAAGCCGCCATGTTAGGGGGTAGTAAATGTGGTACTAATATTTTTACTGCTGATAACTTAGTGCGTATTATTACCGAAACCGGTTATGAGGGATGTACCTCGCCTATTGCAGGGCAAAGCATGAACGACAGAGTTGGTGGAAATATAGATGCCGAAGAGTTGGCTATGATACAAGCTTGGGTAAACACCGGTGCTGCTCAAAATTGTTCCTCTAACAAAGTAACCCTATTTGCTGATTGCGATTTTAGTGGAATTAGTGCTGCCTTTACTGAAGGCATTTATCCTTTTTCAGACTTTACTGCGCAATTTCCGAATGACCAACTATCTTCTATTACTATACCAAAAGGTTATCGAGTAACCTTATATCAACATGATTTTTCAGGCATTGCTATTGAGCTTACTGCTGATGATAATTGTTTAGTTGATAATAGATTTAGTAATATAACTTCTTCTATAAAAATAGAAGCTATTTCAGAAGCAGAGATTTGTGATAATGTATTTGTTGATTTAAATAATAGACCAATTTTCATCTACCGGCAGGCATCTGAATACATAAATTCAAACGGTTTTATTGAACCCGGTGCTGATATAATTTATAGAGCAGGTAGCTTTTTAGAGTTCAATATAGGCTTTGAAGTAAAACAAGGAGCCCAATTTGAAGCACTTATTGAACAGTGTAATCAATAAAAGATAGGAGCATTCAGCATGATAGGATAATAAATTTTAGCAAAAGTGTATTTGTCGTTCAACTGTCAGTTTCTTAATCTCCTAACACCTAAATTTGCATTAATTAAATTAATAATTAACGTTTATGCTTACTATAAATTGATTTAGCAAAGTCAATAAATCAAATTATAATTTTACCCAGCACTTTAACTCCCAATTAAATAAACTTGTGCAGTACTTTTAATAATTTGTACAGCAATGGTTAAAACTAATTTTGAATAATATATAGGGTATATACCCATATTATTTTAATTAATCAATTTAACTTAAAAAATTTTAAAAATAAGAATTTTTACACTATTATTATCAGCTATGTTCGTTGGCTTACTAGCTTCTGGCCAACCAACTTCTGGTTTTCTTGATTTTGGAACCTCAAATTCACAGTTGACTCGAGGTCATACTAAAATAACTGAGAGGACTAATAACAATAATTTTAGATGGACTAACCGAACTTCGCTTAGTAGCAGAGACCGAGGACGGACTTCTGGAGTTAACGAAGCAAACAGAGACTTTATTTTCAGCAGAAATTCACGCACCTTCGAAGCAAGGGTACAAAATGGAACCTATAATGTTCGGGTAACATTTGGAGACAGAAATTTTCGTCACGACAGAATGCGTGTGAGAGCAGAAACCGGTGCAAATGCAGTTACTCGAGGTAATATAACTACTAATGCTAAGCAATTTAAAACTGTAAGATTTAATGTGCAGGTTAGAGATGGACGATTAACTCTGCGCTTTTTTGATGATGGAGGAAGTGATCCTAACTGGGTAGTAACCCGTGTTATCTTTGAGCAACTTGTTCCAATTGGAAGAGGCAAACTTGGTAACGTAAATGATATTCAAGAGATGACAGTTTATCCAAATCCGGCAAACGACATGCTTACTGTTGCGTTTGAAAGCCCTGCCACAAGTACAGGTACACTTCAAATTAACGATTTGGCTGGCAGAATAGTTAGCGAACCACAAAATATAGCCGAGTTAGATAATACGGTTCAAGTTCAAGTAGGTCATTTAAATGCGGGTGTGTATATGGTAAATGTAGTATTAGAAGATGGCACAGTATTTACAAAACGTTTCAACAAAACGGATCAATAATTTTTGTTTGAGATATACTTGATTAGGCTGAATTTTAAACTTTTTGACTAAGTCTTTTGCACTTATACTTCTTCAAAAAATAGCTCCATAGCACCACTATGAAGAGATTTTTTGAATCGCCTAAGCACAAAATCCAGTAATAAAAAAGCCCAAAACTCAACCTAAACAAGTATAGAATAAAGTAATTAAAAAATAATAGTGATGCGTGCTTACAAAATATAGGTAGCACGCATTGCTATTTTATATAAGAGTTGTACTAACCTGCAAAATAGTATTACCAATAAAAAAGTGACACTAAAATTTTGATTTTAATTTGGTGAGATTGATGTAGAAGACCCACACATCGCGAAACTTCGGAACGACGAGTATTTTTAATTAAGGAAAAGCTTATGCCTTAAACTTGATTCAACAACTCCAAACTATAAAACCAAATTTGTATTATATTTAAAGCCTATTTTTTAAAGTCCAATCTGTAGCCACTTAGGCTCCATCGTCTCGATAGACCTTTATAAAAATCAAATTTCGATAAACTATTATTTAGTCATTTTTCAGCTATATTTGCAAAGTGCATGGTACATTATCAAAACCAAAACTTTGAGATCATTGTTGTTTCACATCCTAACAAAATAGTTGGCGAAATTGAAGCAATTGATCAACTGTTTCAGGCAAGTTTGTCGTGTTTTCATCTAAGAAAAAAAACTTGGTTTAAACATGACTTGATACAATTTATTGAAAATATTGAGGAGACTTATCATGCTAAAATAATGTTACATAGTCATCCATCATTAGTTTTTGAGTATGATTTAAAAGGTTTTCATTTCAATAAAAATTATCCTTACCAAGAAAAGTTAGCTGAACAATTGAAAGAAGCCGGCAAAACGATTAGTATTGCATCGCACTCAATTTGTGATATGGGAGAATATGAATTAGAAGTAGATTATCAATTGGTTAGTCCGGTTTTTCCATCTATATCAAAACCCGCCGTTACCCAAACGTTAGATCATAAAAAGCTTAGCGATTATTTGTTGCTGAAACCAAAGTCGAAATTTTTTGCCTTAGGCGGCATTGATGAATCAAACATAAACAAGGCTAAAACTTTAGGTTTTGACGGTGCGGCAACTTTAGGCTATTTATGGAATGATTTTGAAAAAAATGTCAATCAAAATGAACTAATAGAACGATTTAACCGGTTAAAAATAAGCGTAAAGCAAGCATTATAAATAAGAAATCTCGATTTGAAAATTGCAGACCTACATATTATTACTCAACAAATTAAGGGCTTTTCACACCTAAAGCAAATTGAAAGCCTTAAACAGACCGATGCCAAGTGGATACAACTGCGGGTGAAAGACCTGCCTCAAAAAGAATGGTTTGAAATTGGCAGGAAAGCAAAAGATTCATTAAAAAATTATAACATACAATTGATTATTAATGATAATGTATATCTTGCTAAAGAAATAGATGCAGCAGGTGTTCATTTAGGAAAAACGGATATGGACATTAGTGAAGCCCGAAACATTCTTGGCGATCAAAAGATTATTGGAGGCACTGCCAACACCTATGATGATATAGTAAAACTGCATGAAAGGGGAGTAAACTATGTAGGTTTGGGTCCTTTTAAACCAACCACTACTAAAAAGAAATTAGCCCCCCAATTGTCGCAATTTGCTTATGAAGTAATATTGAAGAAATTAGAAATACAACAAATTAAAATTCCGGTAATTGCAATTGGCGGCATTCAGGTTATAGATGTGGTGCCCTTAATGATGACCGGTTTATCGGGTGTTGCTGTATCTTCAGCCATCGTAAAATCATCGGCTATGGAGCATAGTGTTCAACAATTTCGTGAGCAATTAAACAAGTTTCAATTTTCTAATGAGTAAATTATGAGTGCAACCTTACATATCGGCGATAAAACTTTCAGGTCTCGCTTATTTACCGGAACGGGCAAATTTGGCAGTCATAAAATTATGCAAGAAGCCTTAATTGCCAGTGGAACGCAATTGACAACGGTTGCCTTACGGCGGGTAGATGTTAGGAAAGCAAACGACGAGATGCTTACTTACCTAAAACATCCGCAATGGAATTTGTTGCCCAATACCAGCGGTGTCCGCACGGCTAAGGAAGCTATTTTTGCGGCTCAACTTGCCCGTGAAGCCTTAGGCACTAATTGGTTAAAATTAGAAATCCATCCTGACCCGAAGTACTTAATGCCAGATCCGGTAGAAACTTTAAAGGCAGCAGAAGCTTTGGTAAAAGAGGGTTTTGTGGTATTACCTTACTGTCATGCCGATCCGGTTTTGTGTAAACGTTTGGAAGAAGTAGGTTGTGCAGTAGTGATGCCTTTGGGTGCCCCTATTGGCAGCAACAAGGGTTTGGCAACCAAATCGATGTTGGAGATCATTATTGATCAAGCCTTAGTGCCGGTTATTGTTGATGCCGGTATTGGAGCACCTTCTCATGCTGCCGAAGCGATGGAAATGGGGGCAGATGCGGTGTTGGTTAACACTGCCATTGCCATTGCCGGCGACCCAATACAAATGGCGACTGCTTTTAAGTTAGCTGTACAAGCCGGACGAATAGCTTACGAAGCTCAATTACCGGGAAGCTATAGCCAGGCACAAGCTAGTAGCCCGTTGACTGCATTTTTGGAAGAGGATTAAGCCAAAAAGTGTAAATTTTAAATATCAAAATTCCAAATTTAAAAATTCCAAATTCTGCTTAGCCCTCTTTCAACACTTTAACAGGATAACTAAAATGTACAAAGCTACCTCTTTTTTTGTTCGATTCAATTTCTATACTACCTCCAGTAAATTTTATTCGATTTCGTAAATTACTTAAACCGGTGGGCTTATCACTACTTTCTATTTGTTTGATATCAAATCCAATCCCATCGTCTTCCACACTTAAATTAAGTTGCTGATTAAACTCATAAACCTGCAATTTAATTTGGCTGGCTTTGGCGTGTTTTAAACTGTTATGCAATAGCTCTTGTACAATTCTGTAAATGTGCAACAAAATCGTTTCGTTTTTAAACTGTTCATTGGTTTTAAAATAGGTGTCAATTTTTACCGTTGATCTTAAATTTAAATTTTGCACATATTGATTAAGGGCGGCTACTAAACCCATCTTTTGTAAGTTTTCGGGTAGCATATTTTTTGAGATGGAATTCACTTCTTTCCAGGCACGGGTTAAATCCATACGGATGGCTTGCAGCTCGCCTGCTTTTTTTTGATTGTTTTCCTGGCTTTCTAAACTACTTAATTTTAAGGTGGCTAATGAAATAACACCACCAATGCTATCGTGTAACTCGTTGCTCCAACGTTTGCGTTCTAAATTAACCCCTACATCAATAGCTTTTAAGCGGTTTTCGTTTTTAACCAAAATCCGGTAATTCAAAATATCTATCCGGTACAATAAATACCAGGTTAAGGCAGCTGCAAATAGCAAGGTTAATACATATACTAATTTGTAGGTATTAAAAGAAGATACAATTTGCAGTGAATTTAAAATACTGGCAGATAAGCTGATCACCAATAAAAAATAAACAGTTATAATAGGCAATACTCTTTTGTCTCTTACTTTTAGCCAATAACTGTACATGCCGATAACAAACATCACATTACAAAAAATAAAGCCTAAGCCTCTAAAATCATGAAATTTCCAGAACCATTCTATGGGTAATAATTTACTAAAAAAAGTACCTATAATGCTAATACAAACGATAGTAACACATATATAATAAACCGGACGCACCCATTTAATTTGCCATAGCATTGGAGCTACCCGAATAAAAAACATAAAACTACCTAATATGAACAGATTGCTAAATATACTAACGGCAATGCTTTCAAAAAATGGGGCATCTACCCATACAAATTTATAGCCTATACCGGTTAAACCAAGTAAAGCCAAACCACCACTAATGGTGTATAACATAAATAAAAAACGCAGTGCTCCCTTAAATGTGCTGATCAATTGTGAAACTACAAACAGATATAACAGAAAGTAGCCAGAAAATATACCATAACTAAAAAATTGGTCTAAGCTGCTTTTTAACTTATGTTCAACCGGTATAATTGATAAAGGCAATTGTTCGCTGCTTAGGTTTACGCTCATATTCATATCTAGCATGGTGTATCTTGGGGGCATGCCAATTATAATTTCAACTGTTTCATTTGAGCCAATAGGTATGAGTAAGTTGGGCGAAAGAAAGGTTGTAGTGCGCTTAAAGTTTAGTCCGGCTTTATGTAAGGTGTCAATATTATCTCCTTTTAAATAAAAAATATAAATTTCAGATACTTTATTATTACCAACTTGTAAAAAATATTTTTCTTCGGGAACCAATTGATTGGTTCCAACTTTCACATACCACCAGCTAACTTGTCCACTTTGTCTTATCCTTTTTAAACTTTTACCTTCAAAAGATTGAAAAGAACTGAACTGCTCTGTTGCCTTGGCATGTTGAATACTATAATAGATATGAGATTTTAAATTAACCTGTTTGTTATCTAACAGTAAGGTTTTGTCTATTGAATCTCTCAATTTTTTTACTTCGGTGGCAATAGGTAATTCATCTAACTGATTGGCGTGTATCAACTTATTTAAATCTTCAGCAATACCATGTAAACCAAAAAATAAAATTAATATGACTGTTGTGTAAATGTTGTACATGTTCGTTTCGATAAATACTGATTAATTTGACTTAAAAGATACCCATTTTTTACATAATCGCAAGTTATAAAATACGGAAAGTGGATACTTCTAAGCTGCAATCATAACAATTATATTAACATAAGATTCTATGACTTGTTGAGATTCAATAACTTAAGGCATGTTCTATTCAAAGTTCTCCTCCTAAAGTGCGATGCGCTCCTACTTTAGGATGAATTTTAAATTTCCTACCTGACTAGTCCTAATTTTACACGAATCGCACCAATTATTGATTTTTTTTATTTCACTCTTTAGGATGAGAAAAACGGTTTACAATAGCGTGTTCTTTGTACTGCAAATACAAATTAAAATTTTTAAATCAGTTCATTATGTACATCAAATCAATAGCAAGCATTATTTTTTTATTATGTATAATTAGCAATTTAAGTTTTGCCCAAAATAAAGGTGAGTTTAAAGTGGCTTATGGTTATTCTGGTTTAGATGCTTTTGTTCCAGGTTCATTAGAAACCGCAAATGCAACTGCTTGTGTAGCCGCAAATATTATTTTAATACCAATTAGTATTTTGCTAGATCCTACCGAAGCGCAAATTATTCCATGCGAAAAATTTGAAGCGCGCCCTAGCAGAGGAACTATTTCTATCAACTATAGTCAAATAGTAAATGAGAAACTAAGTTTAGGCGGTCAGTTTAACTTTAGCCAATACCAGTACCGGCGAGGAAACGACCCTTGGAAAAAAGTAAGCTTAAATGCAATTTATTTCAAATTAGACTTTCTGTACTTCAGTGATGAAAAATTAAAACTTTATGGCAATGGCATGTTAGGCATGGTGGTTAATAGCAAAGTAGGAGAAAAAAATTTTCCAGGTTTACATTTTACTCCTATAGGAATTAGAGTAGGAAATAAACATGCATTTAATTGTGAATTTGGAATTGGTACTGGTAATATTATATCTGCCGGTTACTCAGTCATACTGCAAGACGGCTAAAAGTCATCATACTCAAAAACTATTTTTTAACGATTTAAATATTATAAATATGAACCATAAATTAATTTCTCCAACAGCCGCTTTGTTATTATGCATACCCTTTTTTCTAATTTTTGCCTCTTGTAAATTTGATTTTGGAAATGTAAACTTAGAAGAGGACGAATTGGATGATACGACTATAGCACAAAACTTGGAAGATTCGGATTCCCTTTATACAGTAATTGGACCCGATTCTACTATTGCAAAAATATGGATTGATACAAAAAACGATGATATTACGCACCACCTAGTAGAAAGCGATTTTAATATACAGGCTGTTTATGAATTGCCCGAAATACAAAATTCAACAGCAATTACAGATGCGCAATCGCTAGAAATTTTTAATTCCCAACCAGAATTATTTGTGAACGTTTTTCCTGAATTACCCAATGACGCCATAGGTTATCAATTAGAAGTAGAAGCACAAAATTTACCGGCAAACAGCAAGTTAATGTTTAGAGATATGAAAGAAAGCAGCCAATGGGTTTGGATAAAAAATGAAACCACCAGCTCTGTAGTTGTTCAAAATAGCTTTGCCGGATGCGATACTTTACAATTTTCTCCTGAGGCATTGGGAGAAAATAATGGAGCAGCAATTATGATTCCTGCAAATGAGGTGTTTGCTTTTGAAATGTTTTCACAAGCACTTAAGGTGAACCAATTACAGTTGTTACTTACAGAGGCTTCTGCTATGGGTAAATTGTTGATTTCATTTGCTATTCCGGGTAATTGCAATCCTGATGTGGGATGTTATAGCACTTACCGGGTTTATCAAAACTGTGGTTCTTTTGTACCAAAACAAATATTGCCGGAAATAGCGATTGAAAGCATGTCTAAAAGAGCTGCTAACGATTTAAAAAAGCCAATTCTAAAATTAACCGCCTTGTATCTTTTACATAAAAAAGAATTAAACCATTTATTCGAACACAATGCAATAATTCAAGCCGCTTCAACTCAATTTTTAGAAGATCATAAACATGCGCTGACCAATATGGCAGTAAGCAAAAGCTTTGTTTTAAAAGAAGAACAAATAAACGCTGCCGAAGAACTTTTATACAATATTGAATTACAAACTAACGATACTGATTTACAACAGGCAATTCAAATACTAAGAAAAGAACTCATGCAGTTTGAAAACAAAACCCTGAAACAAGCCTTAGAACAAGCTAATTTAAGCATATACAAATAGCTCATTAAAAAACCATAAACATCCAATGAACGCCCTAAAACAAACTAGCATCCAAACACCAAACACCCAACACCCAAACACCCGACACCCAAATACCCCAAAAACTTATTAAGTTCCGGATGACCTGTAATTGCACATCCGGAACTTTTTAAACTAAATTTATTAAATAATAATTATGTATCCAAACCCAGAAATATTCGGTTATACAATTAGTTGGTATTCATCTTTTCACTGGTTGGGTGTGTTAGTTGCTTTTGTTTTTTCAATTTGGTATTACAAAAAGCATCAACAATTAAATATTAATATAGCTCAGTTTGTTGGCTTAGTCGGCGTGTTATATATCATATTAATGATTGGCGGCAGGTTAGCCGGTTTAGCAGAAGCATGGTTAAAAACCGGTACTCTACCAGCCTTATCTATTTTGTTTGAAGGTCCTTGGGCAGGCAAATTTCGCTGGTGCGGTAGTTTATTGTTCACTATTATTCTACTTCCAGTATTAAGCCAAAAAGTGCTGCGTATTAAACAAAGTAATTATTTGCTCGATCTGTTGGCTTTGGCTTTTTGTGCTTTAACCATTTTTACCAAACAAGGTTGTCAGTTTTCTGGCGATGGTTGTTATGGCATAGTAACAGATTTACCTTGGGGCATGTTTTATCCATATGGAGCAGCACCCAATCTATTACCCGTTCATCCCACCCCAATTTACGACAGCCTTTTTCATGTTGGCTTTTTCATTTTTTTATGTTGCTATGATGGCAGGCGTAAAAAACAAGCGGGAGAAACAGCCTTCATTTATTTTGTAGGAGTTTCTATTTTTTACATACTATTAGAATGCATTCGATTAAACCCTGAAGTGGCTTTTGGCATTACCTTGCCGCAGTTGGTTTATGCTTTAATTATCCTTAGCAGTGTACAGTACTTTCTTCAAGCCCAATCATTTAAAATTTTTGAAAGCTCAAAAAATATCGGCGATAAAGCAGCTGAACCCACATGGTTTTAAGCGTTCAATCAATCATTAAACTCAGTTTAGGTTTACCTCATATGAATGCTTTTTTATTGGCAACAATCGGGCAGTCAAACAAGCAATTTGCCTATGAAAATGAAAGTATACAATTAGGGACAGCTTTTGATATTAATGATTTCTTTAAAAAATAATTTTATTTCAAAAAATACAAATATGTCAAAACAAAGGTTTGAAATTTATTTTTTTGAAGCGGAAAATTTTGACTTTGTGGAAACACCCCCTCCCGCTTTCCGCTCAAATGCTATTGCTACGCTTCAAAACCTGTGCTGCAACATAGCATAACCGCTGCAATCGGGGCTAGTTTATAAACTGCTGTTCTCATACTCGAGCTAACAATTAGTCTTATTTTCATTTCAAAATAATTTTAAAATCAACTACTTAAACATATTAATATGCATTTGATTAAACTAAGGTATGATACGCTCCTACTAAAGTACGAAGTTGAAAATTCCTACTAAAGTAGCCTGCCGTTTAAGCGTTTCCTCATCACTACTACCATATAACGAATTTTATAACTTCATACTTAGGGATGAAAAAAAACCTCAACAATTACTTCACTTTTGCATTGTAATTAAGTTAATAATTAATCCACTAAATAAAAAATTATGACAACCACCATAAATAAAATACCAAATCAAACAAATCTTTTTAATCCAACAGATGGCTTGGGGTTCATGTTAAATCAATTGAAAAATAATACGTTGCCCAAAAAAGCCAAAATAATCCAAAAAGAAAAAACGCCCAAACAACAACAGGCGTATATTGAAAAACAATACAACACTCAATTAACCAATTTATGTGCTCACCAACAACACAGCGATACTAAAAAGCTACAGGGCAGCATAGAAAATTTTATTGGCTACACCCAAATACCAACCGGCATGGCTGGTCCAATATTAATAAACGGCATGCAGGCTAAAGGAGAATTTCATGTGCCTTTAGCCACCACCGAAGGGGCTTTGGTTGCCTCCTACCACAGAGGTGCGAAAGCAACCAGGCTTTGCGGTGGTATTAATGTAGCTTGCG
Organism: uncultured Chitinophagales bacterium; assembly: GCA_938023075.1. Classification (GTDB taxonomy): domain Bacteria; phylum Bacteroidota; class Bacteroidia; order Chitinophagales; family JAHDHT01; genus CALHDG01. Next base: position 31,059 of record CALHDG010000081.1, on the reverse strand, counting down.
TAAAAGAGGGTGTGCAACGAAGTCCGTTATTTGGTTTTAGTTCATTACAAGAAGCACTTGCTTTTAAAAAATGGTTAGAAAAAGTACAATACAACTTCGCTTTAATTGCAGCCGGATTTACCAAACATGGCAAACTCAATAAAACAACTACAAACGTACAAGGCAATCAAGTTATCCTTACTTTTCAGTTTTCAACAGGTGATGCTGCCGGACAAAATATGGTTACTATTTGCAGTGATGCCATTTGTAAATACATCATCAACAACAGTCCGGTAAAACCACAATTGTGGTACATAGAAAGTAATTACGCTGGCGATAAAAAAGCTACCACTCAATCATTAAATAATGTTCGCGGCAAAAAAGTAATAGCAGAATGTGTTATTAAAGATGAGATATTAAAAAGCGTTTTGAAAACATCGGCAAGTTCAGTTGCTCAATATTGGAGAGCAAGTACCATGGCGGTTATTCAAAGCGGTAGCATAGGCGCGCAAGGGCATTTTGCTAATGGTTTGGCTGCCCTGTTTCTCGCAACCGGACAAGATGTAGCTTGCGTTTCAGAAGCCGCTATCGGTATTACCCGAATGGAAGTAGTTAATCAAAACGACCTATACATTTCTATAACAGCCCCCAATTTAATTGTAGGCACGGTTGGTGGCGGCACTAAATTCGCTACCCAAAACGAATGCTTAAATATACTGGATTGTGCCGGAACAGGCAAGGCAAAAAAGTTTGCCGAAATCTGTGGAGCTTTATTATTATGCGGTGAGCTATCAATAGCCGCAGCAATCGCCGAAGGTCATTTTACATCAGCTCACCAAAATCTCGGACGTTAATATGAAAAAGTATTTAATTTATTTATCAGAGCGGTTTCCGCTTCAAAGCCACATACCCATTATTGCTATATTTAGTTTTTCAGCTATCTGTTATTCTTTAATGGCTGATGGAGCAAGTAACTTTATTGAAGCCGGTAATTTTGTAATGGCATTTGCCTTAACTTTCGGTTTGTTTTTATTATTAAGAATTTCCGATGAGTTTAAAGATTATGAAGAAGATAAAAAATTCAGAAAATATTTACCTGTTCCGCGTGGTTTACTTACACTCAATCATTTAAAATTTTTAGCCGCCCTTATATTTGTTGTCCACCTTATCATTTTAATCACCAATCCTCAGTTCATCCTTATTTATATTGTTTGCCTTGTTTACATGGCTTTAATGTATAAAGAATTTTTTATTAAACGATGGCTAAAGCAAAATCAATTGGCTTATGTATTGTCGCATATGGCAATTATTCCCTTGGTAGATTTAGTGGCAAGTTCTGCTCATTGGTCCTTTGGTGGAATTAGTCCACCAACGGCTTTGGGTTGGTTTTTTGCTGTTTCATTTTTCAACGGCATTTTAATGGAAATTGGCAGAAAAATTAAGTTGCCCGAACACGAAGAGAAAGGCGTATTGTCCTATTCAAAACTTTGGGGAACCAGCAAAGCCATCACCAATTGGATATTGATTTTAGGTGTAACCTTTGGCTTGGCAGTTGCAGCTGCGTATGCAATTAGCAGCCCAATTTGGGTTTATTGGATACTAAGCATTTGGGCCGGGCTTTGTGCATTGCCTGCCTTGTTGTGTCTAAAACATCCTGCCCAAAACAAAACCCAACTAATAGAAAAAGCTGCAGGACTTTGGACAATGGGCATGTATTTAAATTTAGGGGCTTTACCTTTTATTATGTTAAAAATATTTTAATAAGATGAAGAGCAACATTCAACAATGGTCTCAACAATTGTCCTCGTTTGCAACGAGGGCAGGCAAGAAGTGCATTTGCAATGCACGGCGAGCGTTGCAAACGCTCTTCTCAAACATCCTCGTTGCAAACGAGGATGATAAAAATTGTATCATTCATAACTACTATTTCATAATTATTATAAGATGTCAGTCAAAACAACAGATCAACTAAAAGGCAAAGCAGGGGCTTTGTTAAAATTAACAGAAGCCGGTTTTAAGGTGCCTCCGTTTGTAGTGTTTAACAAAACAATGCTAAAAACATTAACTGCTGAACAAATAAGTACAAAAGTTATTTCAAAAATTAATGGACCATACTATGCCGTTCGGTCTTCTGCAAATGTAGAAGATGGCAGAGACCATAGTTTTGCCGGCATTTTTCATACCGAATTGTTTGTTAGCAAAGATCAATTGAGTGATGCCATCCACAAAGTACAAGCCTCTGCCAAAAGCGAACAATTGAAAACCTATTGTACCATCCATCATATTGACTACCACAATATTGAAATGAATGTGATTGTTCAACAAATGATTGATGCCGAAGTTAGTGGGGTAGCTTTTGGTATTAATCCAACCAAATCTTATGCTCATGAAAAACTGATAACCGCTGTTTATGGTTTGGGAGAGGGTTTGGTTTCAGGAAAGTTAAATGCTGATAATTTTGTAGCGACGAAAAGAAAATTAACAAAAAACGACATCGCAAAAAATAAAAATATATGGAAAAACGTTATTACAGATAAATATGAAAAGCTCTGCTACAATGGCTCTATTTTGGAGTACGAAAGAGTATCTCCGGCATTAGTAAATCAACCGTGTTTAAATATTGATCAGCTAAATTTAATTGCTCAGGTTTTAGAAGAATTAGAGCAGTTATACCAACATCCACAAGACATTGAGTTTTGCTTTGCCGGTGGTACTTTTTATTTATTGCAAAGCCGCCCCATTACAACCTATAAACCGTATACCCAACATACGGTTTGGGATAATTCTAATATTATCGAATCTTATCCCGGCATCACTTCACCTTTTACCTTTTCTTTTATTTTAGATATTTATAAATCGGTTTACAAAAATTTCTCCACCTTGTTGGGTGTTTCAGCGCATCAAATAGAAGCCAACAAAGAGGTGTTTAACGAAATGTTAGGTCATCTTAAAGGTCGGGTTTATTATCAACTAATTAATTGGCATAAAGCATTGGCTATGTTACCGGCTTATCAACTCAATGCTGGTTTTATGGATAAAATGATGGGAACAACCGAACCGCTTGGGGTAGATTTCAACCTAAAAGCTGAACCAAGCAAATGGAGAAATTATTGGAATACTTTGAAAACGATTTTCCGGTTGACCGGCTTAAGTATTCGTTTACCCAAAATTAAAAAACAATTTAGTACAAAAGTAAACTCCATTATTAATGACTACAAAAAATTAGACTATGCTCAACTTAGCGACAAAGCGATATGGCAATTATATAAAAAATTTAAAACCATGTTGGTTAATGAGTGGTCGCCTCCTTTAGCGAATGATCTGTTAGCCATGATTTATTTCGGCTTATTACAAAAGGTATGTAAACGTTGGTTAAAAAATGATTATATACATACCGAAATGGTGGTGGGGAAACATCCCGTGAAATCAGTACAGCCTGCTTTGTTAATTCAAGAAATTATTCAATCAGCCGGTATTGAAAACTTGTTGTTGGAGATCAAAACACAAACTGAGCAGTTCATTTGGAAAAAATGCCGCTCTAATCAATTTGGTAATACCGGTAAATTGATTTTAAAATATATTGAATGTTATGGAGACCGGAGTATTGGTGAACTGAAATTAGAAAACGAAACCTTCACACAAAACCCGGAAGCCTTTATTCGGATATTAAAAACCTATCAAACACCAAAGGACAGTAAAACAAACACATCTTACCAAAAGAAAAGTTTAAAATATAAGATAATTGAACGTTCATTTATTGCCAGAAAAGCGGCTGAAATGATTGCTGACCGCGAGAATTTACGCTTTGATCGCACCTTGGCATTTGGTATGGTTCGTCGTTTTTTATGGGGCATTAGTACGCAATGGCAACAACAAGGTTGGTTAATTGATCAACAAGATTTCTTTTATTTGAAAGAGAAAGAGGTCAATAATTATTTTGAAGGAGAATTAAGTATAGAGGAGATTCAAAAAATAATAGAGAAAAGAAAAGAAGAGTTTGCAGCTTATAAAAAAATAGAAAACTTGCCAGAAAGAATACATCAATACGATAATTATTTTGACTTAGATGTTGAAGTAAAACCCTACGAAGGGCAATTGAAAGGCATCCCTTGTTGTACTGGTGAAGTAATGGGCAAGGTAAAAATTTTATCGAACCCCAACGAAATGCAAAGCTTAGAAGGCGCAATTTTGGTCACCACTTCCACCGATCCGGGTTGGATTACCATCTTTCAATCGGCATCTGCAATATTGGTAGAGCGAGGCAGCACCTTAAGTCACGCAGCTATTGTTTCCCGTGAAATGGGTATTCCCTGCATTGTTGGGGTAAAAGGTTTAACCCAATTATTAAAAGATGGGGATGAAATAAAAATGAACGGTTCAACTGGAATAATTGAAATTTTATAAATAAAAAACAAATCATACAATGAATAATCCATTAAAATACAGCAACGTTTGGGAAGATGGAGGACTACTTAGTAAAGCCCTTCAAATTGACCAATATTCGAAAGTTCTATCTATCGCTTCGGCTGGCGATAATAGTTTATTGTTGCTTAAAGATCAACCGAAAGAAATGGTTTGTGTTGATTTAAATGAAATTCAAATTTTTGTAAGTGCATTAAAAGAGCAAGCCATTCGCCATTTAGGATATGAAGATTGCTTAAGGCTTTTAGGCTTTGAAGCTTGTTCTTCAAGATGGGCATGGTATCAAAAAATTCATCCTTTTTTAAGTGAAGCAACGCAAGCCTATTTTACAAAAAATAAAATATTAATTGAGCAAGGGATTATTCATCAAGGGAAGTTTGAAAACTATTTTAAAATTTTTGCGAAGTGGGTATTGCCTTTCATACATTCTAAAAAAACTATTGCGCAACTGTTTGCCGAAAAAACGGAAGCCGAACAAAAAGCTTTTTACCAAAACAACTGGAATACCCGAAGATGGCGTTTATTATTCAACCTTTTTTTTAGCAGAACCACCATGGGCAAATTGGGAAGAGAACCTGAAAAATTGAAAGAAGTAAAAGGCAATGTGGGGCAATTGATTTTTGAGCAGACCGAACAACACTTGCAAAGCAAAGCAGCCCAAACCAATGCGATGTTACATTATTGTTTAACCGCAAGTTTCGGAAAGTTTTTGCCGCCATATATGCAAAAAACAAATTTCGATCACATAAAACAATGGTTACAGACTAAGGAAATCACTTATTTTCGAGGTGATCTTCAACAAGCTTTGCAGCGGTTCAACAATTTCAATCGTTTCAATTTATCTAATATTTTCGAATATATGAGCGAGCCTGTATTTGAAAAACAAACGGACATTGTATATCAACAATCTGCTAAAGATGCTATAATTGCTTACTGGAATTTAATGGTTAGCAGAAAAATGGAGGACATTAGTCAATTTGTAAAACAATCGAAACCCTTGCTTGACTTGGGCTTTTTTTACAGTAATTTTTTAACCTATAGTAAACATCAAAAATAATTATGACTACTTTATTAATTTACAGCATACTTTATTTCGCCTTATTCGGCATCAGCGAATGGCTCTTTTACAGCGCTAATAAAAAGGTAGAATACACCCGAAAGTTCGTACACATCAGCACCGGTTTAATTGCTCTTAGCTTCCCATTTTTTATTGAAGCATTTTGGCAAATGATACTTTTATGTGGCTCCTTTTTATTCTTGCTCACCATTTGCGAAAAAATGAACTGGTTAAAATCCATCACATCTGTTGAACGAAAATCGTATGGCAGTTGGCTGTTTGCCTTAATTGTATTGGTTTGTTTTTGGGTGCAGCAGCAATTTAACAGTACTTTATATTATTATTTACCCATATTAATTTTATCTATTAGCGATCCTTTAGCGGCATTGGTTGGTAAAAAATTAAACTACAAACCACTAAAGGTTTTTGGGCAAATTAAAAGCCTTGGAGGAAGTATCGCTTTCTTTATAAGCAGCCTCTTAATTTTAATTGGTTTTTATTTTCAATATAAAGAAGCTTTGTATTATTTACCCTTGTTTGCCATCTCATTAACTTTAGCAGAATTTTTATCTGTTAAAGGTTGGGATAATTTCACGATTCCACTTGGCGCAATGGCAAACATATTTATCATAACACATTTTATTTAATTAAACATAAATATATTTAAAATTTATTAATCATGAAAAAAATTATTATTTCGACACTCGCTCTATTGTTTTTAATAATGGGTGTCTGGTTTTTTACAAGCCCCTTTCAGTATAATAAAACAACAGGTTTGTATCAATTAGAAAATGAAATTACTATAAATCAATCTGTAGAAAAGGTCTTTAGTTATCTGGGCAACTCTGCCAATGCATCCAAATGGTCAAGTTACGTCAGTCATATAAACGCCCTAAATGAAAATGAAGTAAGTGATGGAGCTTTGGGTTCAACACGACGATGTTTTAAAAACAAAAATGGGGAGGGAATTTTTTGGGATGAAGAAATTGTAAACGTAAAAGTGAATGAGCTGCGGGAGTTAACCGTTTATAATTTAAATGGTTTTTTGATAGAGGCAGACCATTTATTTACCCGGCAAAAATATGCATCCATATCAGAAGGACAAACCAATTTGGTGTTTGGTTTATATAAACCCCAAGCTAGTCATAATCGTTTTATCGATTGGCTGAAGTTGAAAATAAGCGGACATTATGTTGCCTACATCTTTCATAAAAATTTGAACAACATTAAAAAAGAGGTAGAAAGTTTGGACGAGTTTACCTAAAGAATATAGTTGCGGATGCTTTAGCATTGATTTTTTTTTGAAGCGAAACCTTTTAGCATTACAATAACGGTGGTCCCGCTTTCCGCTCAAATGCTATGGCTTTGCTGCAAGCCCGCCCTGCACCATAGCATAACCGCTGCAATCGGGGCTAGTTTAAAAACTGCGGTTCTCCGTAAATAAAAATATGGTAGTAGAGTAAATACAAAAAAGTATCAATCATTTTGAAAAATTGGCTAAAGTTAATCCTAAAAAACATCCAACCGAAAACTAAATATTAAACCAAAAGTAGTAACAGAAATTAATTAAAAGAAACTATATGAATGCAATTCAAGAAATTAAAACAAAACAAAAGATAAGTTTAAACTACAACCAAAAGTTGGTTCAAAAAACGAAGGCGCAAATTTTATTTGATGTACAACAGCAATTGCCACGCCTGCAAAATTTGATCAATCGTTTATATATAAATGAAATAAAACCATCTATTAGCAATATAGATGATGTTTCGGCTTTGGTAATTGTGGAGAATTATAATGAAGTAATAGCTTTTGTAACTCTATATGAAACCAACAATGGATTTTTAACCTTGGGAAATTATCAATGTGTAAACGATGAGTCAATAGCCAAGCAACTGTTTGAAAAAGTAAAACAATACGCTCAATCAAAAGGGCATCAAAAATTATTGGGACCAATGAATGGTAACACTTGGCACAGCCATCGATTCAATATAAAACAAGTTGCTCCTTTCTTTCTTGAACATCAACACAAAAATTATTATCTAAAACAATGGGAGAATGCGGGCTTCAAACCTTATGCGGAATATTTTACTTTTCAAGAAAGATTGAAAAGATACATTCCAAATCAAAAGAATTTAAACTGGTTAGATGACAAACCTAAACTATCCGTCCGGCATTTTAATGTAGAAGATGCGGACGAGGATTTAAGTTTGCTGCATCAATTTTGCAGCGAAGCATTTGCGAACAATCTATTATACAAACCGATCAGTGAAAAAGCTTTTAAAACCTTGTATCAACCCATCTTACCTTATTTAAAAAACGACTTGATTGATTTGGTAATAGAAAAAAATAAGAATAAAGAAAGACTAGTGGGCTTTTTATTTGCTATGGAAGATGTATACCAACCCAAGCGGCTAATTATTAAAACCATTGCTCGTAAATCAGGAGATGCTTATAAAGGCTTAGCTCATTTTCTGGTAGAACGACTGCTACTTAAAGCTGCCAACAAAGGATACGAAAAATTGTTACATGCTTATATGGAAAGTAACAACAAGTCAGTAAAAATGTCTCAAAAATTTGGCGGGGAAACTTACCAAGATCATATATTATTAAGTTTATCATTATGAACATTGCACAACATTTTTTCAAAGCGGCTGAACTTTATCCAAAAGCCATTGCCATTGTTGAAAAGGGTAAAGCCTACACCTATGCAGACTTCGCTAAAAAGGTACGGCAAGTATCGGCTTACCTCAAACAGCAAGGCTATCAAAAAGGGGATAATATTCTAGTAGTCATTCCGCCTTCAATAGAACTATATGTAAACTTGCTGGCCATTTTTACCATTGGAGCAAGAGCGGTTTTGGTGGATAATATCTTTCCAAGAAAACGAGTTTTATATGCAGTTAAAAAAGCGGACTGTAAAGGAGTTTTGACCACACCACTTCTTTCTATATTATTATTTTTCTTTGGAAATACAGTAAGAAAAAAATTAACCAGAACGAATAAATCAACTGAAACTCATGCAGATATTGCCAATGTAGCAAAAAACGAAACGGCATTAATCACCTTTACGAGCGGTACCACAGGCAATCCAAAAGCAGCCAACCGAACGCATGGTTTTTTAAACATTCAATTGCAAACCATTATTGAGAAAACTAAACTAACTGCCGGTGATGTTCATATAACTAGTTTCCCGGTGGTGATGTTGTGTAATCTCGCAGTTGGCGCAACATCCATTATTCCACCAAAAAATAAGGAACAACATTGGCAAAAAATTAATGAAGCGTTTAAGGTAAATGTTGTTTCAGCCTCGCCTTATCATTTTAATATCTTTCAATCGAAATTAAAGAAAGAAAATTTTGAAAAGGTAGTGATTGGTGGCGCAAGCATTTATGCAGATTTTGTGGATACCTTAAAAGATCAATCTTATGCAAGAGCCATACAATTGGTTTACGGTAGCACCGAGGCTGAACCTATCGCCACTTTAACTATTGATGAATACTTGCAAAACAATCATCCCAAAGAAAAAGGAATTTGTGTTGGTTCACCACATCCAAATATTTTGGTGAAAATAGTTGATATTAAGGATGATCAATTGCACAAATTAAATGAAGCTAGCATCGGTGAAATTATTGTTGCTGGTCCACATGTATTGAAGACTTATTATAAAGACCCAGAGGCTTATGCCAAAAATAAAATTGAATACGATGATAAAATCTGGCATCGAACGGGAGATGCAGGTTATCTCAAAGCAGGCAAATTGTATTTTTTTGGTAGGATGAAACACTGCTGGAAAGAAGCCGGTGAATTGTTATCAACAATCACTTTAGAAAAGTTTGTGAGCGAACACCGTTTTAATGGTGAAGCCACTTGGTTGAATGTTAATGGTGAAAAGATTGTGTTTTATGTTGGTGATCGAAAGGAATTTGAAGACTTATTACTAAAATTTCCTTATGAAATTGATGTGGTAATTCAACTAAAAAAACTAGCTAAAGATAAACGACATCAAAGCAGAATTGACTATGTGCAATTGATATCTACTTTGAGGTGATCTCTTTTTTTATTAAGTGTAATCTCTAAAGCAGGCATTTTCATTTTGCCGGGCATTCTTCTAAAAGCACTAATCTTTGCTTATAAATCAGGAATGCTGAAATTTTGAAAAGTTGATAAACACAAGCGAAGTTGGCAAACTAGCCCCGATGGTAGCGGTTATGCTGCCTGAAGCATTGGCTTCTGTGTGTTGGCGCAGCATTTGAGCGGACAGCGGGTAGCCGGCTCGAAAACCCTACCCATGTTTCGCTTCTAAAAAAATGAATTATAATGGAATATTACCATGCTTTTTATTGGGTAAATGTTCCTTTTTATTTTTTAACATACTAAAGGCTTTAATCAACTTAAGGCGCGTTTGCTCGGGTTCAATAACTTCGTCAATAAAACCTCTTGCTGCTGCACGATAGGGATTGGCAAATTTTTCCTGGTATTCCGCTTCTTTTTGTGCTAATATTTCGTCTGGTTTTTCGGCAGCTTTAATTTCTTTTCTAAAAATGATTTCGCTGGCGCCTTTGGCACCCATAACGGCAATTTCGGCAGAGGGCCAGGCATAGTTTATATCGCAACCAATATGTTTGCTGTTCATTACATCATATGCTCCGCCATAGGCTTTGCGGGTAATTACGGTTACCCTTGGCACGGTCGCTTCGCAAAAAGCATATAACAATTTCGAGCCGTTGTTGATAATGCCATTCCACTCTTGGTCGGTACCGGGTAAAAAGCCGGGAACATCAACAAAAACCAATAAGGGAATATTAAAGCTATCACAAAAACGGACAAAGCGGGCTCCTTTTTTAGAGGAGTTGATATCTAACACACCGGCAAGATATGCCGGTTGGTTAGCAACTATGCCAATACTTCTGCCAGCTATATGGGCAAAGCCAACTACAATATTTTCGGCATAATTTTGATGTACTTCAAAAAAGGAATCGGTATCAATGGTATGATTGATGACTTCACGAATATCATAAGGTTGGTTAGCACTTGATGGAATAATTTGGTTGAGTGCTGGTCGTATTTCATTTTGAATTGTATACGGTTGGCGAGGTGCTTTTTCCTGGTTGTTCTGAGGTATATAACTCAATAAGGTTTTAACCCGGTTCAAACAATCTAATTCATTGATACAACTAAAATGCGTAACGCCTGATTTTGCTGAATGTGCGGAAGCACCACCCAAATCTTCGCTGCTTACTTCTTCGTGGGTAACGGTTTTTACTACATTAGGTCCGGTTACAAACATATAGCTGGTGTTTTCAACCATCAGAATAAAATCGGTAATGGCAGGAGAATACACTGCCCCGCCCGCACAGGGACCCATAATGGCACTTATTTGAGGAATCACTCCAGAAGCCAAGGTGTTGCGATAAAAAATATCGGCATAACCTCCGAGCGAGTTAACACCTTCTTGTATTCTCGCCCCGCCACTATCATTCAATCCAATGATGGGGGCGCCGTTTTGCATGGCTAAATCCATCACTTTCACAATTTTTTCGGCGTGGGTTTCTGATAAAGATCCACCAAAAACGGTAAAGTCTTGACTAAAAACATAAACTAGTCTACCATCAATTTTACCATAACCGGTAACCACGCCGTCTCCCAGAAAGCGTTGGTTTTCCATGCCAAAATCTTTACTTCTATGCATAACTAGCTTACCAGTTTCTTCAAAACTGTTTTTATCTAATAATAACTGAATGCGCTCTCGGGCAGTTAACTTACCTTTAGCATGTTGAGCATCAATTCGTTTTTGTCCGCCACCTAACTCTGCAAGTTGGTTTTTTTCCTTTAGTGTGGTCAATTGCTCTTCCAATACTTGTATCTATTTATTAAATATTATACTAATAATTTATTTAAGATGGGAAAGGTAAGTAATTAAGTGCTGAATAATTCATGTTAAAGTAGTATTCTTATTGTCAAAAACCCATCATTTAACAGTAAAATGACATTTTTTTGTAATTAATTTAATAGTTTTACGACTTCACACTCTAAAAGCTAAAAACAAAATAATTTTTAATAAAAATATTGATTAGCAATGAAGCAAATTTTACTTAGTTTTCTATTGATGGCGTTCGGTGTTTCTGTAATGGCTGGCATTAACAACAAAAAGCAAGCAATTAAAGACAAACATTTAAGAACAGCTAAAGTTTCAAATGTTATTGGACATGATCATGTGACAGAAGCTGCTAAAACTGAAATTTTACCAGTTTACAAAGCCAAAAAGCTGAAAGCTCCGGTAGGAGAGGTTGTTGGGCTTTCCACCTATGATTTACAAACCAATAGTGGGATGTGTAGAAGAGTAGCACAAAACCCTCCAGGAACTTTTACTTATGTAGGCTGGACGATGGGAAGAGAATTTCCGAATGACCCGATGGGAGCAGGTGCATGGTCAGGTAGAGGAACTGGATTTAATTTTTATAACCGTAATACTGGAAAATGGGGGGCGATACCTGAAAGAAGAATTGAACCCACTACCAGGGTTGGTTGGCCAAATTTAGGCTTTAGTCAAGGTCGTCAATTTTCAATTACCCATACGGGCACTATGGGTATGATGTTTTGTTACAGAACTGGTAACCAAAGTGATTGGACTGAAATAATTGTTGGTATGGAGGATGATGTCAATGATCCTGGTGGTGTTTGGGCAAGGGCAGCAACAGAATCTCCTAACATTTATGCAGTAATTGGTAGGCCCTTTATGTCTGAACCTTTTAATGGTATTAATGGTGGTTTAAATTTTATCCGGTCACTTGATAATGGAAATACATGGGAAAGCACCGGAGGCTTGGAAAATAATTACGGCAATAGTTATCCAAGAAGTATGACCGCAGATGCCTATCAAATTGATGCTGCCAATGGTGTTGTTTCGGTTGTATTTGGAACTACAATGACCGAAATTGTATTGTATAAATCATTAGATCAAGGAAAAACCTGGGAGAAAAAAATAATTCAATCAACAAGTAATCCATTAGCTGAAGATATTAATAATAGTGCAGATGATCCTGATTTTACGATAGAACCGTTTTTTGCTTCTGATGGTGGAAATAGCGTAATTATTGACAGTGAAGGTAAAAGCCATGTGGTATTTAGCGGACAAATACAATTTAACACTGCTGATAATGATTTTGTGACAGAAGGATCATTTTTTCTATTACGAGAAACAGCTGCTCTATTTTATTGGAATGAAGATATGATAGAACCACAAGTAATTGGTAAATCTATATTAAATGATAATAATGATGACGGGCAGTTAGGAACTGCTATCAACAATATGATATTAGGTGGATTTGCGGTTGCTCAAACTGGATTTCCTTTTTATTCTAGTATTGTTGCGCATCCTCAATTGGCTATAGATAGCGATGACAATCTGTATCTCTCTTACTCTGCAGCAGTTGATGGTCACCAAGTACCCTCTACAGTAACTTTTGAAAGTTCTGATGATACAGGCAATACTATAAAAGATTTTGAGATGGAATTTCCAGGAGATAGCCTATCATATTATGATGTTTTTATGCTCAAGTCTACTGATGGTGGTTTAAATTGGCAGGGACCATTAAATGTAACCAACGCTCCAGACTCTGAAGAAGCCTATCCCTCAATAGCCAGATCAATTAAAGATACCATCTTTTTAGTTTATCAACACGATCTGTTGCCTGGTACTTTTCTTCAAAATCCTCAAATTATTGAAACCATTAATGAAATTGCTGTAGTAAAAATTTTACCAGAAGACATTAATGATGAAATCGCTCCAAAAGACTCTGAACCATACCTGTCTATAAGATCAAACTCCTTTATTTTACCACAAAATTGTAGTGCTGACAAAGATTTGTTTTTAATAGCCAATTCTTGGGGTTTCGATTATCCAGAAGGTATAATTAAAGATATTAAAATAGAAGGTTTGGCAGATTACTCGACTGTTGGTACTTATAAAGAAGCAATTTATGTAGAAGATTCTGCAGGCAATAAATCAGATACTTTACAAATAAATGTTGAAATTATTGAAGACGACCTGGCTCCTGAAATTACAATAGAGGGAACTTGTACCGAATTTGCGGTGCTCGCTGGTTCTGAATGGACTAATCCAGAAGTTAAAATTACAGATTTTGTTACTATTGATGGTAATGAGGAAGATAGTGGTTGCGATGTTTCAGAAAATCTGCAAATTGAAGATAACGTAAATACAGATGAAGTTGGCTCTTATACAGTTGTATATACCGTAAGTGATTTTGCTGGTAACGAAGGTTCTTTAATGTTAAATGTAGAGGTTATTGCAGAAGATTCCGATGGCCCAGAAATTACGGTAAATGGTTTACCAGAATTGATTGGATTATTTGATCCCTTCGATGCACAAGATGTACAGATTACAGCAAAAGATAATGTAGATTGCGAGAATGTTACCATTGAAGTTGACGGTTTAGATGAAATAAGTTCAGAAGTGTTAGGTGATTATACTATTACCATTACGGCTACTGATCAGTCTGGTAATGAGACTATAGAAGAACGCGTTATAACAGTTGGTGATAATACAGCACCTACTATTCAGTTAAATGGACCTTATACTATTACAGTTACTGATGTTACGCAATGCGGTAGTGATGGTGTTTTTGATGCTAGCGACGATCTTGGTGTTTATGCAACAGATGATACAACGGTTGGTAATTTGACAAGCATGGTTGAAGCGGTTTATAACGATGGCAACCCAATAGATTGTAATTGTGGTGAAGGTATGGATCAATTTTACATAATTACCTATACGGTTTCCGATGCTTCTGGTAACGTAGGTATGGCAGAGCGTTCTGTAAAAGTTAGTAAGTGTGTTGTTGATGATGGTGTTGGCATTGAAGATAATCCGATATACGAGTTTGTTGATATTTTCCCTAACCCTACTAAAGGGCAGTTAAATATCGAAACCAACAATTTAAAAGTTTCTGAAATTAATGTGTATAATTTAATCGGTAAAAATATTGTTACCTTAGATGAAGATCAAATAAAAGCCCTAACCAAAATCGATCTATCAGATCAGGCAGAAGGTATTTATATGGTAAACGTTGTTACGGATAAAGGAACTATTACACGTAAAGTAAATGTAGTTAGAGAGTAATAAAATATAACTAACTTATTAGCATAAATTAATTATAACCCTATTGCTTTTTTTAAGTAATAGGGTTTTTTTGATTCAAGTTACTATAGTAATATTGGCAGCACAACTCAGTACGAACAATAGTAAAAAAACGGGATACTGCACAAATAATTCTACTCCACCTTAGTAGTCTTATAAAAATAATCACTTTGAACCAGCTACTTTATCAATTATAGATGTAAATGGAATAGAGTATATTTACAATACCATTACTCAATCGTCCAACAGAATAACTGTATCTGCTTTACCCAAAGGTTTGTATATCGTTCAAATTTATGATCAAGTAGATCGTTTTTCACAAAAATTTATGAAGTAATAAAATATATTATAAAGCAATATAAAAAATGACAACTCTATATAGAAATGTCATTTTTTATTTTTGATAAATTTGTGATGTTGATTCCCTTTGATCTTAAAAAAAACATCATGAATAATTATCAAAGCCGTTTTAGTGCCTTTCAAATTGAAGCTTATCAAATTATAGATCAAATCTTTACAAATTATCCAATACCATTTCCTTAAATATTTTTTTTGGCTAAGATGTTTGCTCATAAAAAGAAAGCGGTTGCGAAAATTGTAGTATTTGTATAATGAATCTCTTAGTGTGGCTTCTTCTAAATAATGATAAGCAATGTTGTTTGCCAAAGTTGCACAAGTATAACCTTTTTGATTTGCCCGGTAACACAATTCTGCCACCTCTCCACTAAAAAAGAAATCCTCATCAAAAAAACCGGTTTTTTGTAAATGATGATGATTCAACAAGATCACCGCACCAATAACATAGTCTACCGAAAAACTTTCATTTAATTGATGAGTTGCATTTGCTTCAATACGTGTATTGACAAACTGAGCGATGTTTCTTCCACCAATATAATGTTTTGTTTCGCCATTAAAAGTTTCCACAATTTTAGGTCCTACAGCAAATGTATTAGGTTGTTCAATTAAATATTCTGTTAGTTGCAAAACAACTGCTTTATCAATCTCAATATCTGCATTTAAAAGCAGGGTATAATCTACCGAATGTTTATTCAATTCTTCAAAACCCAAATTCATTCCACCACCAAAACCGGTATTTTCAGAAGAACAAATTTTTATTAAATTAGGATTAGTTGTTTCTGGAAAGTTATCCTGTTCAGTTTCATTTTGTACTAAAACCAAAACCGTATCTCTTAATTTCCATTCAAATAATTGATTTAATAATTTTAAGCTAAGCGATTTGTTTTTCCAATAAAGTATAATGATACCTAATTTCATGGTTTTATTATGAAGCTACATAATTACCAAAAAAATCTATTTATACAGCTTTTTGAGAAAACTAATCTGTATAGCTTATAAATTTGTAGCATTGCCTATTGACAGCCATCAATCATAACTTCTAAAGTTGTATTATGATTAGCTGTAAAACCGTTGTTTAAAGTAATTGCAGATCCTGCTCTAAGCTGTACAATATTTAAAGAAGCAATTGTTCCATTACATAAAATGTTTTGTATAGCAGCGTAACTTCCGTTTATAATGCTGCCAGAGAGGTTTAAGTTTGATTGACAATGGGGCAAACCATATACATCAAAATTTACAAGGTCGTGGTCGTCTTCATCTTGATTAATTTTTGGACCGCCTTGAGTCATGGCATTGTCTATAATATTGGTTTCGTTATTGTCGTAATCCGCAACTGAATCTATATCAGGTAAAGCAATTCGATAACCATGAACGTTATCAATTGTATTGTTATAAAACGATGATATTTCTGCAGCCAATTGCAAAGTTGGAGGTGGCATACTTGAAACTTTTAACCCAAGCGTAACTACTTTTGTTTGGTTTGGACTAATTTTTATATTAACCTCTTTTTTAATTTTTTGACTTTCACCAGGTACGCTTGTCCATCCATTATCATTTAACGTTAAACCAATAGGTAAGTAAGCAGACAAAATGTAACCATCTATTTCAACATCTCCCTGATTTTTAATAGTGATGTTAAAAGATACATTAGTGTTAGGATTTATGGTATTTGGATTGGTGGCTAATTCAATTTTCATAGCTAGGTCAAAAAGACCAAATACACAATCAAAACTTTCAAAATCAGTATACTGCCCGGATGGGTCAATTTGGTTTAAACTTTGAGTGTTGCCGTTGAGTACATCAATAAAAATGAATGAACTTTCTGAAGAACCATGATCACCTGAGGTACCAAATAACTGCCCGAAGGTAGACATTCCTAAGCCTTCAATATCATCATCACCCATATCATAAATTACTTCTTCAACACCACCATCCATAGTATTTATTGCAGTAATAACACCAGGTCCTTCTTGATTTTGAACTGTATATAAAATGCCGGTATAAGGACTATATGCAATTCCATCTACATCATACACCTCGCCTCCTAAAGTACCATCGTAAACTGCTGGTATAACAGCGTAGTCATATCCATTTACAAAAGCTCCAGGTATATAATGTCCCGTATCAGGGTCTATTTTTATTAAAAAATCTTCCGTTCCCGGACCGTTACCAGCATTTCGGTTAACTGCCCAAATTACGTGTTCGTATGGGTCATAAGCCATCGCATCAATATCATCAAAAAGTTGATTTCCATAATCTCCGAACCCCGGCATTTGATTGCTTACATAATCTATAACAGAAAATTCAAGGGTATTAACATTGATTATTCCAAATACATTTTTATCAACTACGTAAAGTAAATTCGATTGTGGTTTGGCTGCAAATGCTTCAATTCTACCATTTAAATTTATATCATATGAGAATATGTTACCTTCCATAGACCACGCATTACCATTCAATTTAAATAAAGTATTGGGCTGACTTCCACCTTCTTCAATACAATAACATGCTGTGGTAATAGGTTCAGGCTGAGCTATTAAATTCGTAGAAAAGAAATTGAGAGCAACCATTGGAAAAAAAAATAACAACGCAAGGTTGTAATTGAATCTTGTTTTTTCTAAAACGACATTTGTGTAATAAGTGCTATACTTCATTTTGTTTATAGTGTGAACAATCTTCTTTTACGTAAGCTGTAAGTTCAGTTGTTGTTTTAACAAATTTTAACAATTCATTTAAAAGCACTTTAGATTTAGGCAAACAGCGAATTATATATGAGAAATTTTCAAAATGGAAGTTTTCGGTTCAGTTTAAATTTACTTAATTACAATAAGATATATTTTGTTTTATTTCGATTAAAAGCTATATAAAACTGTGCATTAAATGTTCATAAATTAAACACATTTTTGTATTTTTGTATTCTCAATTGTAAAAATTATGGGTTTATTAGATGTACCAGTTGTTAGTTTGAAGAAATTTACAGAAGGTTCTGATGCTGACAGAAAAGCGTTTGTAGAAACTTTAGGCAATGCCTATGAAGAAATAGGTTTTGTAAGCATTACTGATCATGGTATTGATGATGATTTAATAGACAAGTTGTATCATAATGTAAAAGATTTTTTTCGTCAACCTACAGATGTTAAGAAAAAATACGAAATTGATGGTTTAGCCGGACAAAGGGGTTATACATCTTTTGGAAAAGAGTCGGCTAAAGGTAGTGACGTACCCGATTTGAAAGAGTTTTGGCAACAAGGTCAGTATTTGGAAGAAGGAGCGGTGGTTACCGAAAATTATCCTGATAACGTTGCCGTGGAAGAAATGCCACAATTTAATGATGTATTGTATCAAGCCTATCGTCAATTTGAAAAAGCAGGTAGTGCTTTATTACAAGCCATAGCCATCTATTTAAATTTAGATGAATACTATTTTACCGATAAAATTCAATTTGGTAATAGCATATTGCGATGCATTCATTACCCGCCAATTGTTAATGAACCCAAATCGGCAGTTAGAGCTGAACAACATGAAGATATCAATTTGATTACCTTATTAGTAGGTGCATCTGCAGAAGGTTTACAACTGCTTACTAAACAAGATGAATGGATGCCAGTCAATGCAGGTCCGGGTCAAATTGTAGTTAATGTTGGCGATATGTTGCAACGTTTAACCAATAATAAATTGCGCTCTACCACACACCGGGTAGTTAATCCACCAAAAGAGTTATGGGGAACTAGTCGTTTTTCTATTCCTTTTTTCTTGCATCCACGCAGCGAAATGAAGCTGGATTGTTTAGATAATTGCATTAGTGATGATAATCCTTTGCAATACGAACCTATTACAGCCGGAGGTTATTTACGCGAGCGCTTAATAGAAATTGGTTTATTAAAACCGGAAGAAGCAGAGAATTAAAAAATTACTCAGTAATAAATCGCCACAAATAGAACAACGCATAGTTGGTGGTTAATAAAATATTATTTTGCCGGTCTAAAGGAAAAAATAATTTTTTAGCTTCCATTTTTTCTTTTGAAGCAATAGCAATCCAAACGGTACCTACTGGTTTTTCTTCAGTTCCACCGCTTGGTCCGGCAATACCAGATACGGCAATAGCATAATCTGCCTGCATTTTACTTAATACATGTTTAGCCATCTGTTCTACTGTTTCTTGATTGACCGCTCCTTTATTTTTCAATAATTGATGGTCTACGTTTAACATATTTTTTTTCACATCATAATCATATGCCACTACACTACCTTTAAAATAAGCAGAAGATCCCGGTATTTTAACAAGGTGAGCCGCAATTTCACCGCCGGTACAACTTTCTGCAAGGGCTAATTTCCAGCCGTTTTCAATAAATATTTTTTGCAGCGTTTCTTGTAAGGTAATTTCATTATAACCATAGTGGTAATTTTTTAAAAGTGCTGATATTTGATTGCTTTGATCGTCAATCTCTTTTTCTAATTGACTTTTGTTACTGCCATATCCGCTTAGCCGCAACCTTAAAATTCCCAGATTAGGTAAGTAGGCTAATTTGATATGTTCGGGCAAGTTACTTTCAACGGATTTTATTTTTTCTGCAATAATCGATTCTCCTAAACCGGCACACATTAAAGTTTTATGAACAATAGCCGGCAATACAAATTGTTTTTGTAAACGGGGTATTACGCGTTCTTCCATCATCGCTTTCATTTCATAAGGTACGCCCGGCATAGATACGGTAATGGTGTTGTTTTCATCCCACCACATGCCAGCCGCTGTTCCTTTTTTGTTAAATATGATGGTGCAATTGGCTGGCATATACGCTAATTCAGCCGTTGATTGCAATAATGGTCTGTTGCGTTTTTCATAATAAGTTTTTAGTAATGAGAGAATTTCTTCGTTAAGCACTAGTTCGGTTTCAAAGTATTCGGCTAACGTTTTTTTAGTGATATCATCTTTAGTAGGACCCAGTCCGCCGGTAAGCAACACAACATCAGTTTGTTGCGTGGCACGTTCCATGGCGCTTTTAATATCCGCTGCTTCATCAGAAATGGTTAGCACTTCTTTTACCTGAATACCAATATCATTTAATTGAGCAGCCATCCACGAAGCATTGGTATTGATGGTCTGTCCAATTAATAACTCGTCTCCAATAGATATTAGTGTTGCTTTGTATGATTTCATACCTTTGTTTTAATTAACTGTTGAAACTACAAATTAACAGAAAGTTTAGGTGGTTTTAATGAGATGTGTTTGTTTATTGTTGTATTTGAAAAAGATTTTAAATAAGGACTATCCCTACCAATTTAGCCTTAATGTTTAGTAGCGAAGTGTTGTTTTTGAATGGAAAAATTTGACTATCAACAATCGGTGTTCGATATTCGATTTTTTTTATGGATGATTATTTAATGGAAACGAATATAGATTAACGAATAATTGATATTAGCACCCTCTGAGGTTCGCTTCAAAAAAATTATTGTATTTTTACCGATGCCATCTTTAATTAGTTAAACTTGTTGTTTAATAAAAAATCTAAAAAATAATGAAGTTATTTTATACGATGAAAAACATATGGATTATAACATTAAGTGTTGTGTTGTTTATATATTGTACTATCATTAAAGTTAATGCTCAAGATATTTCTTACTATACAGATTATCTGGGCAATTTTCATGCATTTGAAAGCGGGGAGATTCGCCAGGTAGACCATCTGCCGGTTAGGAATATTGTGCTTGGTGGCGACTATATATTTTATCAAGATGATCTTGAAAATTTAGTGTACTACAGTAAGGGTGAAAAAGAGCGAATTAGTCCAAACTATCCGGGTAAGTTAATCGCCAATAGAAGTTTTGCACTTACTTCCTTAGGCGGCGGCACCAATATATTTTACAATAAAAAATTAAAAAATTTAGTGTTAGAACGAAATCCTATACTGAGTTTTAGCGATAGTTTAATTGCTTTTGTTAGCCACGAAGGTTTCTTAAACATTTTTAAAGATGGGGTTTTAACAGAAATAGAAGGTCCGTTCGACCGGCGAATTACCAGAGAAGCTATGTTTAAAGTGAGCAATAATACAGTAGCTTATATTGATGTGAGCGGTATGTTACAGTTAGTACATAATAATCAAACCTATGAAATTGAGCGATATGAAACTACTTTTTTTTGGCTTGGTGATGGCTATGAACTTAAAGTTGATGAACAAGGCGAAGAAAAAATATTTGATGAAAATACGAGCGAACTTTTAATTGATTTCCCCGGTTCAGAAGTTTTCTTCTCTAATAATTTTATTAGAAAAGAAAATGGAGAACAAATTGTGTTAATCTATTATGCTGATGATGTATCAGAAAATACCGTTAAAAATTCTGTGAATTTTAGGAATGCTTATTACAATTGGGGCGGCAACATTGTTTTGTTCCCCAATTCTGGAGGTTGGTATGCCGAAACCATCAATTTTTGGGTAGGCACCAACTTAGTAGCTTATTTAAATGAATATAATGAATTTTATATTTATGATAATGAATATAGCAATCTATTAGAAAACTATCCGCCATTAAACGTTTATGCCTCAAATGAATTTGTTGCTTATATTGATGATGACAATGAGTTTAAAATATATTACCGTGGTAATGTAGAAGAAATTGATGTTAACGCTGTTGATATTATTGCAGTAAAAGATGATATTATTTTATGGACAGATGCGAATGGCTTTTTTTACTATTGGCAAAATGGTGAACAAACGTTGTTAGAAAATTATACACCCGAAGAAATTCAGGTTGAATTAAATCATATAGTTTATGAAGATATTAATGGACGATTAAAGGGCGTTTATGATGGCGAAAAAGTTGAATATACCGAAGAAATTGTTGAAAATTTCACCCTATTTGGTAACGTATTGCGCTATCAACCCAACCGAAGAGAATTTAAGTTTTATTGGAAAGGCAAAACATACTAAATTCAATAATTATTGAATTAGTAATTAATATTTTATATGAAAGAAGGAAAAACGGCAAAAGCATCATTTACCATTATGACGGAAATGGTGTTACCTAACGATACCAACGTGTTGTTTAATTTACGCGGAGGAAAGTTGCTACATTGGATGGATATTGCTGCTGCCATTGCCGCTCAAAAACATTCTAATTGTACGGTAGTAACTGCCTCTGTTGATAATGTATCATTTGAAAATCCTATAAAATTAGGAAATGTAGTAACCTTGCAAGCTAAAGTTACCCGTGCCTTCAATACTTCTATGGAAACATTTATTGAAGTATTGGCAGAAGATTTGAAAGCCGGCACTAAAATAAAAGCTAACGAAGCCTATTATACCTTTGTGGCTTTAGATGAAAACGGAAAACCAAAAAAGGTGTGTTCCTTAATTGCCGAGACGGACCAAGAAAAATATGTGTATGAAAGAGCCAAACGCCGCAGAGAATTACGCTTAGTATTAGCTGGAAAAATGAAGCCGGAAGATGCACCTGAGTTGAAAGCAATTTTTGATGAAAGCTGAAGCGATTAACATGCACTAAACTTTATTACTATCAGATTGATACTTTGCACCGAATAAGACAACACAGTTGTAAAATACAGTTTGCTTAACAAAAACAAGCAGATTTGAAATATATGACTTACCTGCCAACCGAACACAAATTGCAAGCACCTATTGCACACGAACATCAAAAAATAGAACAAGAGAAAAGGTTTTCGCAAGAGTAAATCTGATAAAAAAAATAAATAAAAATAATGTATATTGTTGTTTTGTATTATCGTATTTTTTTAACTGATAAGGTTTAGCCAATAACTCAACTGGCAGTTCTAATTTTTTACTCAACAACCAAATATGCTATAAGGTTAATAACGCTTTGTAAGATAAAAGTGTACTTACCTCTTTAAGTTATTAAGGTGTCCTTTTTTGTATGATAAATTCTCCAAATTGCCGAATACAATTTGATGATGTTGTGTCTGTTGTGATAGTGATACAATTACTGCTGGTAGAACAGTTTTTAGTACTACAATTGCCCGGCAAAGTTGTTACTACCTTATAATAAGTGGTTTGGCTTAATGTTAGCGGACTGTAGGTGTCGCCTGTTGCATTGGCAATATCACTAAAACCACTATCGCAACCCGTTGTACTGCTTTGCCATTGGTAACTAACCCCGGCAGTTGGACTGACAGCTGTTAATGGATTTGGAGCCACATTGCCACAAAGCGTTTGATCGGCACTTACAACAGCAGCATCTAAAGCAGCTGATTCAAAATTTATGGTAACGGTGAATTGCCCACATTGATTATTGGTACCCGATCCGCCAGATGACAAAGTATAGGAGGTGCAAGCATTTTCAGCAACGGTAACTGCAATGGAATTGTTACACGGATCGTAAACAACGTTTGGATTTGATTCTCCTATTGTCCATTCCCCTTCGCATAAAGCTGCATCGCAGTTTACAAGATCTTGTAAGAAATAAGTAGCACTGCCACCTGTCCCACTGCAAATTAAAGTATCAATACTTAAGGTATTAGCAATTGGACAACATTCGGTTACCAAACTCATTTGTTTTGGGAAACTGGCTACTGTGTTAATGCTTAAAGCAGGTTCGTAATTTAAGTTGGTGCTTTCAAAAACAGCTATGCAATCATCACCTGAAGAAACATATACATAGCCATTATTATACACTACTGCCCGCGAGCCAGCCCAATTTAAATTGTCATTAGGGTCGCCTTCCTGTTGCGTATCGGTTGAAGATTGGGCAATTATATTACCTGAAGGATCTATTTTTATAAGGTAAGATGGAGGAGCAAAACCTCCACCGGCAGAAACAACAACGTATAAATTTCCATTTTCATCCTGATCAATACCCATTGTTCTGGAGCCACCGGGTACGCCAAGGTCACTATCTAAAGCCACCAGTTCAAAAGAGCCGCAACCACCAGCACCGTCGGTAAAAGAGTTAGGGTTAATTAAACCTCTGTATATGCCTGCTTGAAAACCGCCGGCTGAACCAACACCGGTAGCGTACCAATATCCATCTACTCCGTCAATAAGCCCCCAAAAATAAGCTTCTCGCATGCAGCCTGCTCTGTCGCCGGTACACAAATCGTAAATTACAATGTCGCCGGTGCCTGTTGAAGCATCACTAAAAATATTAGCATACAAAAAATCGCCTACTATAAATTGACTAAAGCTAAAGCCATCGTTTGTAAAGTTATCAATACCCGGAGTAGCTAAATTCGCATCCAATTTTTGTCCGGAACAGCCATATTTTTGAATGTTAAATTCATTATTATTCACATCATATTCACCAATATACAAGTTGCCGTTTAAATCGCCGGTAATGCCGTGAGGTGCATCAACTAAGCCTGCAGAATTTAGCCAAGGCATGCCATTTTGTGCATCTCCTACTTCGGTAAGCGAGCCATCGGCGTTTATTCCAAACTTTTCTATAAAGTTTAAACCAGTATCATTTAAGTATAAATAACTCGTACAATTACAAGTTTGAGCTATTGCACATTTAAAAGTGATGGATAGTAAAAATAGTGTAAGCGTAAGTATTCGATAATTCATTATTTTAATATTTTTTGGTTGATAAATTATAATTTATTTAGATATTTTTTTATGCCTAAAACTCTATACAAAAATAAAATACTTGAATCATTGGGTAGTTCGTTTTCTTTCCGAATAATAATTTTATGAATTCTTAGAAATGTAACAGCATAACAACAACTACTTACATCTAAAGACCAAAGCTTTTTAAGGTTGTTCTGAACAAATTATAATAACAAAATTATTAATGACAAACATATTTAATAATTTATATTGTGATGTCTATAAGAAAGCTGCCATTTTTTTGATCAATAAAAACACATTTTTTATTAGTAGGTTCATCTTATGATATACGTAGAAAAATGGATTTTGTTCTATATTATTTTTTAAGGTGCGAATTTTGTTTGTTTGTTTGGTTTCTTTGTAATGCGGCATAAACCATTTTATATCATGTTCTGAAAATCTTTAAATCGTAATTCCTATATATTTTTGCTTTCGTATATAACATAGTTTTTCGAGACATTCGTTATAGGCTATACTAACTCTTTAACGACCAATCAAAATTGAACCAGCAATAAACGGCAACATACCATTAAATTGTTTAAGATGATTTGCCATTTTATCATCCAACTCGCTACGGTTTTTGTAAGATCATAAAGTACTAACTCTCCCTTGCCAAATCCAACTTCACCCATTCCAACTTCCTTTATTTTTATAAATTGGTTATCTTAGGTTCGTATAACTTTCCGTTTTTTAATATGATTAAAATAAATGTTTATGAAGACATGAGCAATAAGGAGATATTATAATAGCACTAAAATAAAACGATTTATCTAAACTCATTGTTAATCAATCAATAAATTTTATATTTTGACATTACCAACTTTTTCAATATCATTGTATCGATTAGGTATTATTCGACTTAATTTTAAATGAGAAAACTATTGACCGTATTGTTTTACACAGTGCTTTGTTATGCAATGGGTATTAGCCATGCATTTTCGCAGCCCTACCTCTTTGAAGTACAAACCCTAAATGTGGAACAAGGCTTACCCGACAGAATGGTAGGTCACATTGTACAAGACCACAACGGTTACATTTGGGTGAGCAGCCGGGGCAACATCAGCCGCTACGATGGTACTGAATGGAAAGTTTATAATTATTCTCAACTCAATACTTTACAACAGCTTAAAACCTACCTTGCAATAGATAAACAAAATCGCTTATGGTATGCCGAATCAAGAGATGGAGCCTATAGTGCAGCTATTGATATCAATACGGATGAAATTATTACGCTCCAAACGCTTTCAGATGGTTTGTTGCATTCTGATTCGGTAGTGTTTGTAAATAACTCAAGGATAAATGAAAACCAAATATTAATTGCCACAGAAAATGGAAAAGTATATACCTACGATGATGATTTTGAGTTAATTTATACAGTACCCAATGCCGCACAAAACGGTTTTTACGTAGTAGTGGAAGAAGGTAATGAGGCAGATTATTTCATCTTTATACACGATTTTGTGACAGCCGAAAAAGAAATACTGCACGTAAAAGATAAGCAACTTAAAAATAGGTTCGATATTCCAGACAACTTTTATTACCGGCTTACAAGGGTTTTTCCAAATGGTATGATTGAGTTGTATTCTGGAGGAAATTATGAATATCATCAATTGCAAAATGACAGCTTGATACGAACTATTCAAACTCAAAAACTATACCCCCCGTACAGAATTATTGAGTGGAACGAAAATTATGAGTGTAGATATACACAAGATAATCGAGTTGTTGTATTTGACAATATTAATAACTTAATGTACGAAAAAAAATAAATGCCGGGTTAACAACCTTTCGAAGGTCTGTATTTAAAGATAAACAAAATATAATATGGCTTGCTACAGATAATGGAATTGTAAAGATACTTCCACAAAAAAAACTTTTTGAAATCATCAATAAAAGTACGGTTTATAAAGGCAATAGCATCAGGGGAATCTATCAAGATGAGGACTACCTTTGGTGGGGCGGTTACAGCGAAAATTTAAAAAGAAATTTACAGACAGGCGAAATAGAACAATTTCTAATAAAAGAGAACAACACCGTTCCACTCAATTTTTTAAAAGACCATGCCGGTGATTTATGGATTGGTAGCACCCATCGTCTCTACTATAAATATTTATCAGAAAAAGATACATTTAAAAAATATATCATACCTGAGTTACACGCTTTATTATTTCAAAACAGTATTACCAAAAATTATTGGGTAGGTACACAAAATGGTTGGTTTATGGGCACTTTAGGCGGTGAAATAGTGCGCTTTCCTTTACCCGAAAACTTGAAAAATATTTATGTAAAGCAGTTTTATCAGAATGATACCGGCGTTTGGGTAGTTACTGCAAATGGTTTGTTTTTAATAGATGGGCAAAGCGAAAAACTTATTAAACATTATACTACAAAGGATGGCTTATCATCTAATAACCTCAATTATATATATCAAGATGCAGATGACATGTATTGGCTTGGTACTAAAGATATGGGCTTAATAAAATGGGATAGAAAAAATAATGAATTTGAAAGGTTTACAGAAGAAGATTACCTGAATGACAACAACATATATTGTATTTTTGAAGATGAATTTAACCGCTTATGGCTATCAAGTGATGAGGGCTTGATGTGTTTTGACAAAGCAACTTACAATGTTCGCGTATTTTTAGAAAAAGATGGCATAGCGCACAAAGAGTTTAATACATACTCCTATTTTCAGGCAGAAGACGGCACATTATTTTTTGGTGGTGTAGAGGGCATCACCAAATTTCATCCTAAAAATATTGGCTTGGATGAAGAGTATAAAATACCACTGCACATAAATCAAGTACGCATATTAGCTGTAAATGATAGCGAATTTAGAGATCAAACAACCGCTTACTCGAATACACAAAAAATTGAACTTAGTCCGCAAGATAGAAGTTTAGAACTGAAGCCCAGTTTGTTAGATTATAAAAATACGGGTGCTAAACAATTTGCTTATCAATTTAATAATCAACAATGGACCTACACCAACGACAAAACAATTTCAATTATGAATCCTTCTTATGGTAAGTATCAACTTTCCATAAAAGGTAAAACAGCATCCGGCGAATGGTCGGACGTTTTAGAAATTCCTTTACATGTAAAAGCGCCATTTTATCGCCGGGTTTGGTTTTGGCTACTAGCAGGTTTGTTGGCTATGGGTTTGATATTTTTATTTGCCCGCCAAAGAATAAAACGATTAGAAAAAGATAGAACACGCCTTGAGCATGAAGTAAAAAAACGTACTGCACAAATAGAAAACGACAAAGCAACTATAGAAAAACAAGCCGGCGAATTACAGGAATTAGACCAAGCCAAATCCCGCTTCTTCTCCAATATTACCCACGAATTTCGTACGCCACTAACTTTGGTAACCGGTCCGGTAGAAAAAATATTTGCTAAAAATCTGTCGGAAGATTTGCGCCATCCCCTTCGTGGCGTACTTAAAAATGCCCGCAGTTTGCTTGGGCTTATTAACCAGCTATTAGACATTGCTAAACTTGAAAGCGCGCAAATGCAAATTGAAATTTCGCGCGGAGATATTGTTGCCTTCACCAAAAATTTGGTTTATCAGTTTGAACCCCTTGCCACTACCAAACAAATTGACTTAACATTTAAAACGGAAAAACAAAAATGGGAAACGTATTTTGATAAAGATAAATGGACTAAAATAGTAAGTAATCTTGTATCTAATGCCATTAAATTTACCAACAATAATGGCTTGGTTTACATTGAATTAAAAAATATTTATAAAGATGAAAAAGATACGATTCATATAATTGTAAAAGATAATGGACAGGGAATTTCACCAGCATACCTGCCTAAAATATTTGACCGCTTTTCTCGTAACAGCGACCACTCGCATACCATTGGTGGTACAGGTATTGGTTTAGCCTTGGTAAAAGAATTAATTGACCTTCAGCATGGAGAGATTGTTGTAGAAAGTATAGTTGATGAAGGCACAAACTTTGTAGTAAGGCTTCCGGTAGCCGATGCCTCTTTAGCTGCCAACTATTCGTACACGCCACCTACGCTTGTTGATTTGGATTTGGCAGATTATTCAATTGATAATAAGGCAGAAGTTTCCTCTAATGATGAAAATAAATTAGAACTATTAATTGTAGAAGATAACGCTGAAATGCGACAGTTTATTCGTTCTTGTGTTGATGAAAACGTTTATCATGTTTTAGAAGCTGCCGATGGTGAAGCAGGTATTCATAAAGCACAAGAAAGTGTGCCCGACCTGATTATATCAGATGTAATGATGCCTAAAAAAGATGGATTTGGCGTTGTGCAGTCCATCCGTGAAAATCTTGCCACCTCTCACATCCCCATTATTTTATTAACTGCCAAAGCCTCGCTCGAAAGTAGAATGGAAGGTTTTGAACGAGGGGCAGATGCTTTTATGAGCAAGCCTTTTAGTCCCGGTGAATTAAAATTGCGCGTGCGAAAACTCATTGAAATACGCATGATGTTGCAAGCCCGCTATCAAAATAGTTTACCGCAAAGCATTTTAAAAGGTTTTGAAAAAGAAGATGCCTTTATTAAAGAGTTAAAAGCCTACATTACTGAAAACATTGAAACAACTAATCTAACCGGTGAAGTTATCGGTCGTCAATTTGGGATGAGCCGTATGCAATTGCACCGCAAACTAAAAGCATTAATTCAATCCACACCTGCCGAATACGTTCGCTCTATCCGCCTCGAAGCAGCTATGCAATTACTTCAATCCAATGGTTTAAATGTTTCTGAAGTAGCTTACCAAACCGGTTTTTCCTCTCCCGCACATTTTTCAAGAGCTTTTAAAAAGATGTATGGCTTGTCGCCTTCTGAGGTTGCTAAGCTGTAATTTTTCCAAACTCATACCAAAACTTGCTTGCTGGATTTATATTAGTATTAATTTGCTTGATGTAAAAATTACTATATTTTTTTTAGAAGCGAAACAGTGGAAACCATTTAGAAACGGGCTCCCCGCTATCCGTTCAAATCCCGAAGCTTCGGGATAACCACTGCTATTCTATCTAAGTGTCATCCGTCATATTGAATGTCATTTATTTATAGATTAAAAATAATTCAACATTCATTATTCGTTAATCGATATTCGTTATTCATTAAATGGTCAACCAAAAAATATCGAATATCGAACACCGAATTTTGAATGACGAATTTTTCCATTCGAAAAACAACACTTAGCTACTAAACAACCCAATGCGCTTTAGCGCCGTTAGCTTAGAAATCGGGGCTAAACTTCCATCATCACTTTTTAAAAACATGCCAATTATATAGCCACCAGGTTAATAGCACAAGTTTTCCTAACAGTATTATACGCTTGTTACAAATTGAAAAACATTTGTTACAAATGGGCATGCCACATCGCAAATAGTATAGCATTTGTTACAAATCGGCAAGCCAAATCGCAAATAGTACGCTTCCTTTGATTGTACAATTATAAAAATTATGAAAAGAGAACTTTTTCACATGATGAGAACAACAATAAAAAAATTAAGTTGGACGGCATTGGTAACTATACTGTTCTGTTGTGTATTCAGCACACAATTAAACGCACAACTCGCTTGCCCCACAGCCGTAGCATCATGCGATGATGTTGGTGGGCTTGTAATAACTTTTGATACACCTGCAGATGCCGCTGCATTTGCAGCAGCCAATCCCTTTCTTTTTAATTTTAATATTTGGGCTAATGCAATGGTTGCCGGTAACCAAATTACCTATACTAATGCCTCTATTTTCCCCGCGTCTGCCATATGTCCCGATTTAGGGGGGATAATGAACGCCACAGGTTGTTCATCTGCATGTGCTGACTTCTCTAGCGTCGCAACAGGAAATTTGAACGCAGGCATCATAGAAAGCACTTGCAATACCATAGGCGGTACACCTGCCGGCGGCTCCATTACAGCCCCTGCAACCAATTGCCCTGCAAATACCACCCTCGAATATAATGTAGATGGAGCAGGTTGGGTAACCACATTGCCCACTTACAATCAGACCACATCAATCACAGTGGAGACAAGATGTACCTGCAATGACGACTCCACAATGTCGAGCGAAGTGAGTACGGTGACAACTATGCCGGGTATATGCCCTGATTGTCCGACCATAAATGTTCAACCTGCTGGCCAAGGTTTCTGCCCGGGCGATGATGTTACACTCGAGATAACTATAAACGGTGGTGCAGGTGCAGCAAGCTATCAGTGGCAAAGTGATTGTAGCGGAACTTTTATGAATATAGCCGGCGCAACATCTTCCACCTTTACCATAACAAACGCACAAACTGCCGATGCCTGCAATTATAAAGTTATTATTACCGAAACGGCTAATTGCAATATAACAAGCGACCCGGCTACACTAACTTGATGTCTCATAAAATACGTTGACAGATTTTTTGTTGATAACTTCGTTCAAAAATGTAGATTTAGATGAAATCAAAAGAACCGAAACCGCATCAAAAAGTAAAAAAGGTGTATTCTCAAGATTGGAAACGAGAAAAAATC
>CALHDG010000080.1 GCA_938023075.1 uncultured Chitinophagales bacterium | reverse complement strand
AAAACACCGCCCTAAAATTAGCCCTACCAGTATGCGTAGTGCGCTGCTCGCCTAATTTTCTGCCATTGTAACTAATGCCAAGGCGCAAATTACCTTTAAACTTTTGATCGAACTGTAGCGACCAAACGAAATTGTTGCCGGGTTGCAAACCTTCTAACATGGTAAAGGCGAGTGAGGTATTGGCGTCGCCGTTAAAGTCAATTAAATCGTAGGCAAAACTGCTTACGATGCTGCTTTTATTGAGAATATTGTAGCGACTGTCTACCTTCAATTCGTTTTGTATGGTGCGCTCTTGTTGTCCGTATTCAGCATTGGTATTTAAGGCGGTTTTGTAGCGGTAACTTACACTACTTCTAAAAGCGTTTTTAAAAATAATAGATAAAGCAGGTTCTATTTCCCGTGATTCAATATCGTATATACGGTTGGTAAAATTATCGGAATTGTTGCTTAAAATTCCTCGCTTGGCCTCAAGGGTAAAAGTTGAAAATTTCGACATATTATATCTTGCATTTGCGCCCCATTCGTTATTAAGGCGTTGATCAAAACCACTAACTAAGGCAATTTTGTTATTGAAAGATCGCTGAAAAAATTCTGCACCAAAAACCGGCGAAGAGCGGTTAAAGATCAAAGTGTTTTTCAAATTGGTGTTGCTGGTTATCAGGCTGCTATCTACCTCATTAAAATAGAAAGGATTGTATTGTTCTATAATGAGGTTTTCGCCCTGGTTTTTCCGGTCAATTACATAGTTACCTTGTAATTGAAATCTACTAATAAAACCCTTAAACTTATTTTTTGTTTTGAATGCTTTTTTAAATTGAACATTCACTAATTGATTAAATTTTACAGAATTGGTTTTTACATATAGGTTAGTTGGTATTATTAAGCGCACAAAACGAGCTGAGTCGGCAAACTCGGCAATTTCAAATTCATTAACTTCCTGCAACATATCGCCATCATCTATCCACTTAAAACTGCCTTGTCCGGCTTCTACTTCGGCATAGGTATATTCTACTTTTTGCTGTTGTCCTGAACCAATTTCATATAAAGTAGATGATTTAATAAAGCCATCTAATAAAGTAAACCGGTAATTGTTTTGGGCTAAAACCGTTTTTTCGTTAGGCAGTTCACTATTTTCTTTTTGGTAAGATAAGTCGCGGTAAGTTAGATTATAGCTCAGTTTTTGTGTCCGGTTTTTATTCATAAAGCGACCTTTCAAATTAAACGTATTGGCAATCGCATTTTTTTCATAAGCCTCTAATAAAGGTATAAAATCTTCTCTTAATTGATAGGTAAATTGAATAGCATTGCGGCTACTATCACTATTGCTTAAAGCCCATTGATAGGTAGTGAATTTTAAACTATTATCTTCTAAAGCATTCAATAAAAGTTGCCGGTTTTGATAATCTTCTTGCTGAAATTGAAAACCCATTTGAAGGCTACTTAGCTTCGGCAAGGTTTTTTTTACGTCATAAAATTGTTTTAAAAAAGAACTTGCTGTTCGTTCATCTTTTGACAAAACCAAGCTGCTGTTTGCCGTTGCCGTCCAATGGTTTCGTTGAGCAAATCCATTGAGGGCAATTTGATGCCCGGTGTACGCATTGCCACTTATTAGGTTTCCGTACGAAAGGCTTAAATTGCCTGTTAAACTATCACTTAGTGCTGTTTGTATTTTTAACCAACTTTGGCTTAGGGTATCGCTTTGATTGGACAAATTTTGGTTTTGCAAATTCCAATCGCGGCTAAATTCTACTGGTCTGTAGCGTTCAATGGCATCAAAATTTTGCTGCTTCCATTCGTAGTTGATTTGGTTGGTTAGGCTCCAACTATTCTTTTTGTTTTTTTGTTTTTGTTTAGTTGTCTTTTTTGATAAAGCTATTTTACCTTCATAAGATAAACGTGCTGCTACACCCAAGTTTTCGTTATTAGCTAATGTTGACAAAGTATTTACATCGTTATTACTCAAAGCCAACTCAGTTTTTACCACTTGATTTTTGCTTATTTTATAATCCGTTCCAACCGTAATCATTTGCCGTCTTTTAGGCGTAACTAATTGAATGATCGGTGCATAAGAACCCAATGAATTACCCGTTAAGCTATCCGGGGCAATCCATTCATATACCCGGTTGTTACTTAATACGGTAGAAATTTCATAATCTCCGTTACCCAAACCAACGTTAGAAAAATTCACATTATACAGTTCGGCATTTTCATCAGTAGAAAAATGAAAAATGTTTTGATAGCGCACTCCATTTATCAAGGTATCTTTACGGATGTATTGAACCCGGTCAATTAAAAAATCGCTTGGGGCAAAACCATTTAACACGGCTTCTTCAATATTATTCCCAACGTTTTGAAAAATAGAATCCAAAGGATTGTTCAAAGAATCCGCATCAATAATTTGAGGGCTATTGATCGGTTGATTTTTGTTATCCTGCTCAGAAAAAAAATTGATATGGAGTTTTGCCTTATCCCATTGATTATTCATGTAAGCTTGCGCCATCGTTTTTTGATAATTCTGTTCAGCATATTCAAATTCAATTACAATTCGCTTGTCTTTAGTAATTAATTGATTGGGGGTAAAGATCACCTCGCCCAAATTATAGTCAACAGTATAATCGCGTGTAGCACCTCTTTCTAATAAAACGCCATCAATAAAAACCCGCTCTGTACCACTTAATATAATAATGAACAACTCGTTTTGCTGACCGGTTAATTTGTAAGGTCCCTGATTGCCTTCTTCACCAATAAACACATTGCGCGTAAACCTCCCCTTGGCAATAGCCAAACTTGCACCCATTTGCATAGTTGAATTAGGGCTAATATTTGTACTACTTTTTAAATCAATCCCTTGTAATTTTTTTAGATATTTCATGAAGTAATTTGGTTGCGCTCGTACTTCAAAATCACCAAGAGTTAAGGTGCTTTTACCTTTTTTAAACTGCATAAAAATCCGGTCGAACTCTTGTAATTGTGCCGTGTTGCCTTCTGGTTGAATAGGAAGGCTGTTATCACTAATAGCAGCTACCACTTCAATATCGTTTTTAAGCTTACCCGAAAACTGTAGATTAAAATTGGAGTTTACCACCAAGTTTTGATTATTGCCAATAGAAAGATCTCTGGCAAAAGAACCATTGTAATTTAAGTTGCCAAAATCAACAATGTTTTGTGTGGGGCTTTTAATTTCAATGGAAAATGGATCTTCTAATCGATCGCTGTAACGGTTAATAATGCTGTCGTCTTTATGTTTAAAAGTTTGGCTTAAATTAAATGGAAATACCCTGTATGTAATTTCAATTGAATCGAATGGAATGGGTTGCTTGAAATACAAGGTAGACTTAGGATAATCTAATTGATACCAGGATGTATCAATTGTTGCTTTAGTTGGAGCGGTCAATTGTTCGCTTTTGGGTATGATAGATAAGGTATCTAATATTAGACTGTCGATGTTAGGAAAAATCCATTGCTTCCTTAAATTAGAATAGTTTTGTCCAAATGCAGGATAAGCAGTTACTCCGAAAAGAGCGATCAGAAGGAAGGCAAAAACTGTAGAGTATGTAAACGTACCACTCATTTGTTGAATAAGAAAGCTAAATGTATCAAATTATTGTGGTTAAAGAATAATGAGAAAATAAATTTACTATCTGTAATAAAGTTATTTTTTGATAGACGAGGCAAAAAATGCAAGCTTAGTGGGGGCTTAGACGAGGCTTTTCTATGAAGTATATCGAAAAATTGCACCGTCAGAATAGGGAAATTTATTTTCTTAATAGAAAATCATTGATATTAAGTTAATAAAGCTACAGCCGAAAAATGAAGAATTAAAAATAATAGACAAGTTTATCAAAGTGGTTGATACTTTTATGTTTTTGAGTACATGCGTTTTTCTTTCTACGAAGAACCGAAGTTTTTAAACTAGCCCCGATTGCAGCGGTTATGCCATTTTGAGTGGCTTTCGCTGCGTTGGCAAAATGGCATTTGAGCGGAAAGCGGGCCCCAAAGTTCTTATAATGCTTCAAAGTTTCGCTTCAAAAAAAATTAGTACAAAGTTGTCAACTACATTTGGATAAACATGTTAAATATAATAGTACGACACAAAAAAAGTAGGCTTTTGCCTTGAAAGGTACCTAATGGCTTGCTCTATATTTTTTAATAGCACCTTATTTTTGAGAGCTTTTAAACGTATTATTAATCTCACGTGAATAAATTAGTTGAAAAGATCGTTTTTCTGATGGAGTAGGGGAATGGATAAAGCATCTTTGGTCTGTTTTCTTTTTGGGTATACAATAGTTCGTATTAATTTATAAACAAATACAAAATTTAAATTAAAATAGCCACATTTAACCCTTAAGTATTGAAAGTGACACTTCGATATTAAACAATAACTTTTAATAACAATTTCAAATTATAAAATTGTAAACTTGTAAAAATATACATATTAGCAACTTATACAACTAAATGTCTTACAAACTACTAAAACATTAAATTTATTAGTCTTAAACAAAGCCATATGAGACCAATTATTTCTATATTTGCGATTCGTTGTAATTATATGTTGATACATAAAGAAGGAAGACATTTTATAGCAATTACCATATTATTGCTTTTTCTAATTAATTTAGCTATTTTAAAATTTTTTGGATACAATTCACTGGTTTTTGGCGTTAGTTTTTTAATTAGTTTATTGTTTACTTTTTTTATTACTTATTTTTTTAGGCTACCCCGATATAGTATTGAAGCATCGAAAGATAATCAGGTCATTTCTCCAGCAAGTGGTAAAATAGTGGCAATAGAGGAGGTGAATGAAAGTGAGTATTTTAAAGATAAGCGAATTCAGGTTTCTATTTTTATGTCTCCTGCAAATATTCACGTAAATTGGAGTCCGATTAATGGAATTGTAAAATATTCTAAATATCATCCTGGAAATTACTTAGTGGCTTGGCATCCAAAGTCATCTACCCAAAACGAACGATTTACTACGGTAATTGAAAATGAAGATTTTGGAGTATTGGTAAGGCAAATTGCTGGAAAAGTTGCTCGAAAAATTGAAAATTATGTAGACGAAGGGGAAGCGGTAATTAGTGGTATGGAACTGGGTTTCATCAAATTTGGTTCAAGAGTAGATTTGTTTATACCTTTAAACTCTACAATACAGGTACAATTAAATCAAAAAGTTAATGTGGGTAAAACCACTATTGCAACATTTAATAAATAATATAAACCATTAAATTAATAAAAATGAAAAAGTTAATAGTTATGCTAATGGCTTGCTCGGTAATTAGTTTGGGCTTCGCTCAAATGGAAACGGGAGCCAAAAAACAATGCACAGCAAAAAACAGTGCCAAAAAAGCTTGCACGGCTGCTGAAAAAGCTGCTTGCGATGCCAAAAAAGCATCAATTGCTAAAACGGCTGCTTTAGAAAGTGAAGGTTACAAAGTTTCTACTTGTGAAAAATCAGGTAGTGTTACAGCAACTAAAACTTGTGCTACCAGTGGTAAGTTAACCTCAGTAAATACTTGTGGTGCTTCTGGTAAAACGGTTAAAACAGTTACAGATAAAGAAGGTAACGTAGTTTCAAAAGAAGTAATTGCTGGTGAAGCAGTTGCTATGAATGCGGCTACTACCGAAGAAGCTGCTGTTTCTTTGATGGATCAATTAACCGCAGAAGGTTTTACTATGAAGTCTTGCGCTAGTAGTGGTAGCAAAACTGCCAAAAAAATATGTCCGACTAGTGGTAAGGTAACCAAGTATAAAGAAACCGCTGAAGGTGTTGTAACTAAAACCGTTACTGATAAAGAAGGTACTGTACTTTCAACAGAAACTATGGAAGTAGCTGCTGACAATGCAGATAAAGATGTATTTAATTTTACTAATTTAGAAGCTGAAGGTTTTGAAATGAAATCTTGCGCTAAAAGCGGTAGCAAAACTGCTATGAAGTCTTGCTCTGCCAGCGGTAAATCAACTGCTTACAAGCAGTGTGGTGCTTCTGTTAAAGTAACTAAAACGGTTACTGCTAAAGATGGTACGGTTATCTCAGAAGAGATCATTAAAAATGCAGCTACTGTTGAAGATGGTGATCAAGGATTTAACTTCATCAACTTAGAAAAAGATGGCTACACTATGGGCAGTTGTGCAAAGAGCGGTAGCAAAACAGCTATGAAGTCTTGTGCAGCTAGTGGTAAATCAACTGCTTACAAGCAATGCGGAGCTTCTGGTAAAGTAACTAAAACGGTTACTGCTAAAGATGGTACGGTTATCTCAGAAGAGATCATTAAAAATGCAGCTACTGTTGAAGATGGTGATCAAGGATTTAACTTCATCAACTTAGAAAAAGATGGCTACACTATGGGCAGTT
>CALHDG010000079.1 GCA_938023075.1 uncultured Chitinophagales bacterium | reverse complement strand
GCAAACTTACCATCAGCAGTTAATGGAGGCGTTAATACATCCACTCTACCATCTTTACCATTGTTGACCAGCATTATTTGAGGAGGCTTAGTTTCATCACCAGGTATCCATATAGCATCGTGTTGACCAGCCAATGCTTTTTCAGCAACTGTACCTCGCCGGTAGTTTTGCGGATTACCCCAACGGTATAAAAAATCTCCTCCTTTTCCATACTTCCCTCCGGTATGCCCTGCGGCTTCTTCTGTAGTTGTGCTATGATCTATAATGTATATTTCATGCATATGTTTACTACTAATTAAAATCCAATCAAATTCTTCAATATATTCTACCGAATTGCAATGCAGCCAATCTAAACCTCGTACTGCACCTGGAAAAACACCTTCTCCTCCAAGGTTAATATCCAATAGTTCTGGGTGTTCACTAATTATGCCATAGTCAGGCAAGCTATCACTTACCTCTTGTATAGTATGATCCCATAAATGCCAAGACCAAACAATTTTACCATCGTTTGCTCCGGCAGGAAACACTTCAACAATTTGTGTTGGCCAAACGGCTTTATTAAAGGCTCTGCCTTTCGCAATTGCTTCCTCTCCTGTTCGATGTTCCCAGGCTAAAATTAATACATTGCCATTGGGTAAAGGTTCTATATCATGATGTTGGTGATGGCTGTTGTTTTCGTGATAATCAAACTGCCAAAGTACATTGTTGTTCCAATCTAACATTTCAACAGCGCCACCAATACCGCCGCCTTGAAAAGTGGTTTGCCCTCTGCGCACGGCACGCATTAAATTACCATTTGGTAATAAATAAACAGTGGCACCTGCGGGTAAGGTGTTTTCCCACTTATTAATTAAGTTGCCGCAATTATCAACTAAATACACATTACGTTGCCCACCAAGAAACATAGTGAATCCATCAAAAGCTTTTGTTTCATCATGATACAATAACCCAACTGTTGGATCTTGAGCTGACACAAAAAGTTGCATTAAAGTTATGGTAAATAGTGTAACAAAAAGTCTCATGCCTAATTTTAAATAATTAATGATGAATATTAATGATCAAATAATATGATGTTGCTTTAAAAGTTTTACAAATATAAGCATGCCTTTGCATAATGGCTAATCTATTTTATTCATGTGTTAATATTTGATTAGATAAGACATTTATTTCTTCATTTAAATTAATTCCATGTTCTTGTTGAAATGCTTGTAGGCGATTGATTAACTGCTTAGTAGCAGTTTGATGTTGTGCTGAATACGGATTGAATGGTTGATGATTGACTTGTTGCAACAGTTTATCCAATTTATATAGAGTAGTATTTGTTGGTTCACTTAAATAGCTTTTGCAAAACTGTTTCCAAATATAATCAATTGCTGTTTCGTTAGGATGTAGTAAATCTTTATCATAAAAACGATAGTCTCTTAATTCATCTATCATTATTTCATAAGCAGGAAAATAACTTGTTTTTTCTTTAAACCGTGTAGTTAACGCATCAATTGCTAACAATAAAACGGCTTTGCTCTTTTGGTTTTCAATTATGCCATCTTTAATATGCCTAACCGGACTAACTGTAAACACCACTTTAAGATCATCATTTAAAGAAAACAATTGTTTTAACAGCACTTCATATATTTCAGCTATTTGTTTTACACTACTCCGGCTCTTTTTAAAAAATTGTTGAGGCACTTTTTGACAGTTGGCAACTACTTCACCGGTTTCAATTAATTGGTAACTATAAGCGGTACCAAAAGTTACAATAAGTACATTGGTATTTAGTAAAAATTGATTAGCCTGTTCAATTGTAGTATTTAGTTTGCTTAAATGTGTTTCTTTACTTAAAGAGTTTAATTTGGTATGATGATGAAAACTAAACCATTGCTCATTAAGCAAATGTACGTCTGATTCTGCAAATTGTTTTTTGTTGAATATTCGTTGAAAGCTGTTGGATATTGACAGTGGGCTATACGATATGCCCAATGGATTCATCAAGGTTTTCAATTTATAATTTTGCAAACGTTTGCCAATATTTTCGGCAAAGCAAGAACCAAACAAAGCGAACCTGGTTTTATAGTTAAACGAAAACAATTGAGGTTGTACTGGTACGGTAGTAAACAACTGCATAACAACAATGATACTTATTAATTGTTAATTATTAATTAATAATTACTATAATATTGCTGTATCTATATAGAGCTTATATCAAATTGGTATTACAAATTAAAACACCTTAACTATTTCAACTACTGACAATCTTCTATATCCGCTTCGAAGTTGGCACCTGGTAATACCTCAAAATCATTTTGTAGTTCAATTAAGTTACCGGCTTTATAAATAACCACACTGTCTTGTCTAACAATTCCATTGGATAAAATATAATCGGAAACCTGTTCTGTACCGGAATGCAAAATAAAGTTTTCCATGTTAATAAAAGTATCTGGACACCCTAATGCAATGCTTCGCATATCCATACAACCTAAACTATCAGTAATTGCTACTGTGTAATCAGCTGGTATTAAATTACTAATGGAAGGTGTAGTTGCTCCATTAGACCATAGATAGGTATATGGCGATAAACCACCTGTAATGTATGCCTCAGCTTTTGCATCATTGGCTTGATAGCTGCTTTCTGGCTCATAATCAATACTAATATTGAAGCCATTACAAAGTAGAGGATTAATAGCTATGTTTTCTGTTAATGAACAACCTACTGCATCGGTAACTTCTACGGTATAAAAATCTGGAGCCAAATTAACTACAGATGCGGTGGTTGCACCATTAGACCAAAGATAAGTAAACGGCGTAACACCTGAAAATACACTTACACTGGCTGTTCCATCATTTGCTTCAACAGCAGTTTCATCTGTTTTACTGGTAGAAACTGTATAATTGCTACAATCAATTGCATTAATAGTTATAGAACGAGACGACACACAACCTACTGCATCGGTAATAGCAACCGAATAGCTGCCTGGTGCTAAATTAACCGCCATATGAGACGTATCTCCATTAGACCAGTTATAATTTATTGGAGCAACTCCATTGCTAATAACAACTTCGGCGATACCGTTGTTTGCCTGATGGTAGCTTTCGTCTGTAGTGTTAACAATAGTTCCAAAAGTGCCACAGCTTATCCCAACAATATTTACACTTTCAATTGAAGTACAACCCACTGCATCGGTAACCGTTACGGTATATGAGCCTGGTGTTAAGTTGGTTAGGTTAGCCACTCTTGACCCATTTGACCAATTGTAAGCATAGGGTTCAACACCATTATTTACTATTGCCATAGCTGTACCGTCGTTTGTATTAAAATAACTCTCATCAGTTGAGCTAATTGCAGTAGCAATATCGATGCAATCAATTGCCGCAATATTGACCGTTTCTGTAAAAGTACAACCTAAGGCATCTACCACTTCAATGGTATAGCTGTTTGGTATTAAATTAGTTATGCTGCTAGTTGTTGCCCCATTAGACCAATTGAAGGAATAGGGACTTGCGCCGCCTGTTGGTGTAACTGCAACACTACCATCATTGGTTTGATAATAACTTTCATTGGTAGCAGTAATGGTAGCCGTAAAATTATCGCAATTAACTGCTGAAACATTAGCGGTTTGCGTGGTATTACATCCCAAGGCATCAATTACTGTAACGGTATATGCTCCTGGTGTTAAATTAACAAGGCTTGCAACCGTAGCTCCATTAGACCAACTATAGTTGTACGGGCTAACACCTCCACTTACCACAGCCGTAGCGGTAGCATCGTTCGCTTGGAAAAAACTTTCATCGGTTGAATTTATTGACAAAGCTAAAGTGCTGCAATCAATTGCCTCAATCACTACATTTTGTGTAAGTGAACAATAGTTTGCATCCGTAACTGTGAGACTGTATGAGCCTGGCATTAAACTACTTATTGACGGCGTAGTACTACCATCTGACCATAAATAAGAATAGGGAGGCGTTCCACCTGACACTGATGCCTCAGCAGTTCCATCAGCTAACTGAAAATAGGTTTCGTTTGTACTATTAATGCTAAACGTTAACTGAGTAGGTTCTGAAACCTGAAATTCATAGTCAAATTGACATTGAAAAGCATCGGTAACAATAACGGTATAAGTACCGGCTGATATATTGCTAATAGAAGCACCTGTTTCTCCATTACTCCAGGCATAAGCTAGCGGAGCTGTGCCACCTAAAATATCGTTTGATATAAAACCATCTGACGCACCCGCACAAGATACATTTGCCACAATAGGACTGTTTATGATGGGTCTGCACAAATTATTTTTAGCTCCCGGCGTACCACATTTATCTACTGAGGCTGTCCAACTGGATGCTAATAAGTTATCATAATCTGCATTTATTAATGATAAGGAGGCGCCCATTCCATCAGCCTCTTCGGGCCAGGGTTGCCTATCATCATATATTAAAGAATCAACCACTACTCTATAAGGTCCCTTCAATACTATTTTTTCACCTCCATTAGACAAACCATTTTTATAATCACCAAAAGGGGCAAAACCATATTTACATATAAACTCTACACTATCTTTCGTAATCACTAAATAATCATTAGCAGCTATAGTTGCATTGGCTGGAAAGTGGTAATCTACCCCATTAGTAAATTTGAAATTATTTAAACTAATAGTGCTATTGCTGTTATTATATAATTCAATAAATTCAACTCCACAGTTTTCTTCAGGATGATACATCACTTCATTAATAACTAAATTATAGTTAGCTGGATTACTTGCGGCAGTTGGCACCACGGTTGAAGAAGAAGACCAACGGCTCCATCTTCCGGTATTATCTTTATAGCGTACTCTTGCTTTATAAGTTCTACCTTCTTTTAAATTAGCTTCTGCCGGTATGGTTATATTACTTTGAGCGTTACTGAGTTCGCCGCTTGTCCAAACTGTTTCAATTTCATATTTGGGCTCTTCGTTTAGTAAATATATAGGATTGTTTGGGTTTGACCATTCCCCAATTCGCCATTCTTGTGCAGCAAAGGTATTGGCACCTTGAGGATCAGAAAA
This sequence comes from uncultured Chitinophagales bacterium, assembly GCA_938023075.1. Lineage (GTDB taxonomy): Bacteria > Bacteroidota > Bacteroidia > Chitinophagales > JAHDHT01 > CALHDG01. The sequence continues at coordinate 32,168 of CALHDG010000079.1, read as the reverse complement.
AGCGGAACAACTAAATGATAGTTGATCTAAAGCTTTAGTAGATGCTCCGGTATAAGTAATGGTCGGTCTATTGGGTATACTATCATCACTAAAAGCAGTATTTCTTAAATAACTTTCTCTTGCTGAAAACCAGGTATCATACCAGTTAATTACATCACTTTGGTAATTAGAATAGCTCATCTGTTCACCGTGCCCATCTAATTGGTTAGACCAACGGCTGTAGTCTAAATCTGTCCAGTTTGTTCCATTGGAATTATAAATTTTGGCTGTTTCAGACTTAATCAAATGATTCTCTTGTTCAGTATTAAACAGTAAGTCTAAAGTGTTGGTTAAATGATTTTTAAAATCAATTAAAATGGAGTTATAGCTTGAAACTTGTGGCTCTAAAGGTTGCCGAGCATCTCTTGAATTTAGAGATTCTGACCGGTTATAGACTACTTTACCGCTATGTGGCATTCCAAAATTTTCATCATAGTCTCCACATTGTACAACCCAGCGTTGCGCTTCCGGATCGTAGTATTCCCGGTAACTATGCTGGCCTGGATAGTTCGTTTCTCCATTTCCAACTATTTCATTCAGTACCCAATCGGCAAAGTAGTAATCAAAATGAATATTGTTTTGATAAAAACTTTGTGACTGTGTAGGTACTGCGCAACTCGAACAGCCATCTTGTGAATTTCCAAGATTACTATTCCACGATGAATAAATACTATTGTTTGCTCCATAGGGACCATCGTCACCTTCGTGCGCCAATAACCATCCTTTATAACTGTAAATGTTACCATCAGGCAGGTCGTGTTCGGCTAACATATCCCCACCCCAATCTTCTAATATTAAATATATGCCCCAAAAATCTCCATCATTTCCATTCTCCGTACTGCTATCAACTATACGAAGTTGACAATAATCTGCCAATTTGTTGAAGCCGCCAGTTAATTCTGCTAACTTATAAATTAATGATTCTGTTAAACCGTGTGAATTCGCATCGTTTACCCAAGTACCTGATAAACTTAGTTTTCCTCGTTCTTCATCATAGGCTTTTCCCCAATCATCTTCTACTTTAATGGTATGTTCAGGGTTTAAGTCAAATTTTAAATTTTTCTTTAACCTAAAATGTCTGGAGCCTTTCCCCCTTGCTCTAAATCCAATATGGTCATATACTTTGCCATTATAAACTAAAGTACCTTCACCCGGATATTCATTGGCATTGTAACTGGTACTTGCAATATATTCGTTTACATGATTTTGTGTAGCAATTAATTGAATGGATTGTAATTCGGATAATTGGTTAAAGGAATATCCATTAAATCTATTTTGCCCATTATACACATAATAGGCATAGTTACTCTCGTTATGCTCTTGTCTTGGAAAAAGTTCATTAAAACCATTAGAGGTTTCTATCCGAATACGATACCGAACTAGCTTTCTATGTTGTTGAACATTAGCAGGAATTATAGCCGAATACACACCGTTATTCGCAACGCTGTCAATACCGGCACCATCATCTAGCATGTTAATCACTGCCCAATTTGCCAGACTACTATATGCTGAACTATCTTTTCTAATGTAATTGCCAGCAGTCATCGTTTGATACTCTAACTTTACAGATACTGAACCTGAAAGATTTTCCAGATTTTCAATTTCGGTAATAATTCTTACGTCTCTTCCGCTTAGGGTTGTATTTGGGCTTCTAGAAACCCGGTTAATTACTGGAATATCACTTGGGTTTGATTGAAATACTCCAGTATTTTTTACCTGAGGCGTTGGGGTAAAGCCTTGCCAACTTCCGCCGTGTCTCCCTGGTAAATCGGGGTGCATTTTTTGAATAGATTTGGCGACTTTATTGTTGATGGTAATGGTGTTTCCATCTCCATCTAATCCGCTAGTTTCGTAGTCATCGTATCTAACCGAGGGCCACTCTTTCCAACTATCATAATCTACTTTATCTATAGTATTAAAAAAAGTATCTTTTAAAACAACCTCATCACTTTTAGCATTCAGGCTACCGGTATAAGGACCAAGCACACCACTAATAGTAAACTGTTCTTCAACATCTGCAGGGTTTTGTGCTATAACTAAGTAAGCACCGGCATTTAAAGTTGTTTCGGCAGGAAATTTATAATGCACCCCCGATGTTAAAGCCCAGCCACTTAAATCAACTGCGGTATCATCTGCATTATACAACTCAATAAAATCTGTATTTTTATCAACTAGCGTATTGCGATAGTTAATTTCATTAATCACAATTTTTTTGAGAAAAGCAGGATCGGCTTCATCGCAAATGTTGTTATTGTTGGTGTCAATACATTGATCACATCCATCAGGAATACCATCGTTATCTACATCAACATTATCGTTAAATCCATTGCAAACATCTTCATTATTGCAAACCCCATCGTTATCACTATCTGGTAGACCAACTCCGCAGGGCCAAAAAGTTACACAAAGCTCGGCAGCCAGTGAAGGTAAACCTTCATAAGATTCTGCTGTTCTTACTCCTACATCCGAACTTGATACGGCAATTACAATAGAATTTCCCTTTTTGAACCCTGGGCGACTAACAATTTCTGTAATGATGGATGAGATATCTGGTGTCTTTTGAGCGGCACCAGCATCTCCAATATTGTTCCACGGATCAGGACTCCATGCTACCGAGCTATTTGTTTTACTTCGGGAAGATAAATTATAGGCTATATTGTTAAAGGGTGGTGCATCATCAATATTTTCTCCCTGAATAGTTAAATTGACTGCTTCGGTTTGCACTTCATCTGTTCCAAATTGAATTTGTGCATTCGTTATAGTTGCTCCTTGTGGAATATTTATATTGTTAAACCGAAAGCCTGACATTTGATTAAATGTCTTGTTATACGTTAACTCAATATCAGAGCTATTGGTATCTATAAATCCGTCGGTTAAATTTTCTTCTACATCGTCAATACCATTGTTAATACGAATACATATAGTTGATTGACTAAAAGAATTACTTGATATAAATAGCAAACATGTAGTAATTATTATACATAGGTAGGCTATGAAGTGATTGAAGTGGTTCATTATGAGGTAAAATTTTATTTGTTTTCGTCAAAATATGGGTTAATTAGTTGTGGTTAACTGTGCTCCACTGTTAACAATGAGTTAACAAAAATCAAACCAAAATAGTTTACTATTTAAACCTATGCAGGTATCTTACATCAAATTTAAATAAATCAGTAAAAATGAAAACATTAAAATCTTTAATTAGCGGTTTTTTTTTAGTATTGATCTGCTTTAGTATACAGGCATCTGCAACAGTTACTTTTACTAACCAGATTGATGCATTTTTGAAAGAAAATGTAAACCGCGGCTATGTAAAATATAAAAGCATTAAAGAAAAACCCGCCAAATTGAATGCATTATTACAACAAATTGCTACTATTCAATTAAGTGAATTATCTGAAGAAGAACAAAAAGCGTTTTTGATTAATGCTTACAATATTTTAGTGATAAAAAATGTAATTGATGTTTTTCCGGTTGAGTCGCCATTACATGTAAAAGGCTTTTTTGATGTAAAAACTTTTACGGTATCTGGGCAAAAAGTAACCTTAAATCATTTGGAAAAAGAAATGTTATACAAAAATCACCCGGATGCTCGTTTGCATTTTGTGTTAGTATGTGCCGCTATTGGTTGCCCAAAACTTTCTAATAATGCATACCGGTCAGAAATTTTAGAGAAACAATTAGACATTCAAACCCGAAAAACTTTAAATAATCCTAAATTTATAAGGCTTACTAAAGATAAGGTGTTGTTATCAGAAATTTTTAAATGGTATGAGCAAGATTTTGTGCTATCAGGCCAAAGTTTGGTTAAATTTATTAACAGCTATCGGGCTTTACCCATTGAAGAAGATAAAACAATAGATTATTATACTTACAATTGGCAAATTAACTCAGCCAAAACTTTAACAGACCGCGATGGAATAAAGCGCAAATTGGAAAGTGAACAACAACCTGCCGAAGAGTAAAATTGCAACTATAGATAGACTAAGGAACGTGTATGAAACAACTTCGTAATTAATGCTGCTTCTTTTGCCCTTGTTTTCGACTTTGAAAGCAGTCACTATATTAACATAACTCCTTTTTCAAAGCCAAAACTAATAACAAAAAAAGCTAGCCTAATTTTACGAACTTATTCCATACACGTTCTTAACCGCCTTTCTTTAAATAGAAAGGCGGTTTTTTTTGCATATAGGCATCTTAAAATTTTTATTATTCAACAGGTTGTAATATTATTGTACTATTAAATTTTGATTATTCATTAAATCTAAAATTAGACGATATTGAATCATAAAATTATACAAGAATGAAATATTGTTTTATCCTGTTGAGTTGCTTTTATTTATGGCTTGCCGGTTGTACAGCAACTACCGAACAAAAGTCAAAAACCCCGGTTGTTAATCCAAACGCTTCCCCTGCCGAAAAGGCATATGTTATTGCAGGTACACCGGCAGACAAAGTACAACGTCATAAGGTGAACGGCTCAGAAATAGAGTTAAAAGATTTAACCACCGAAAACAATTTGAAATATCATAAAGGTGAACCATTTACCGGTTATGCCATTAGCAAAATGAGTAATGGTAATCCTTTTACCTTAAATGGGTATAAAAATGGTATTAAAGATGGCTACTATGCCACTTGGTATGGCAATGGAAAAATTCAGCAAGAAGGCTTTTATAAACAAGGCAAGCAAGATGGCATTAATATAGAATATTATGAAAGCGGGCAAAAGCAACGAGAACACCATTGGATAATGGGAACAAAAAATGGAGCATGGCTTTCGTGGTATGAAAACGGAAAAAAATGGACCCATCGCGATTTTAAAAATGACAATATTCACGGTAAAATTTATGTTTGGGATGAAGAAGGCGTACTCGGTAAAGAATATTTTTACTCCAATGGAGCCTTAACCAACAAAATTATGCACTTTGAAGAAAATCAATAAATTATTAATTTCATTAATTAATAATTACTAGTTTGTTAGTACTGTTATTCTCCGCAATCATCAATCTTGGCTTCGAAAGTAGCACCTTTTAAAATTTGAAAATCATTTTCAAGGTTAATAGAATTTCCGGCAGTATAGTGTAAGCTATCTCCCTGATGTATTCTTCTGTTTGACTGAATCATATGTTGAGCCCGCACCACATTATCTTGTGCAAAAGCACTTGGTGTTTCAACTACGTTATACGGGCAATTTTCAGCAATGCCCACCTCTATATTTGTTAATGTTACATTACAGTTTAAACTATCGGTTATACTAAGCCAATAATTGCCGGCAAAAATATCGTATACATCTTCTTCTATTGTACCATTTGACCAATAATATTGATAAGGTGGTGTACCGCTAGTAACGCTTAAATCAATGGATGCATCTGGTGTTTGAAAGCTGCTTGCCGGAGTAATGACGGTATTCGCAGCAATGGCTGTTCCTTCTTTAACTTCGTAAGCTGCTTCAAAACGGCAACCAATATCATCTGTTAAAACTAAGGTATAAGTTCCAGCAACTAAATTATCGTTTATATCAGATGACACTCCATTTGACCAATTGATTTTATAAGGTTCATTAACGTGCATTATGCCAGCTATAAAAAGTGAACCGTCATCATCTCCGGCACAAGTCACCTCTTTTTGAATAACCTCTACTGAAAGCATGCTACATTCAACACTTCTAACTTCAATACTATCAACAAGCGTACAACCCACATGGTCTGTAATTTGAAAACTGTAAGTGGCAGGAGCTAAGTTGGTAAGTTGGGTAGTGGTATCACTAGTAGACCATTGATAGTGAAAAGGAACCTGCCCACCGCTTATATTCAACAGGATCATTCCATCATTTGCATGGTTATAGGTTTCATGAGTTACTTCAGGGCTAACTTCAAGCGAGCTACAATCAATGGCATTAATTGTAATACTATCTTTTAAAAAGCATCCTAAACTATCCGTTAAGGTAAAATAATAAATTGCTGGTGTTAGGTTTGAAAGATGAGCAGTAGTATCACCGGTTGACCATTGGTAAACATAAGGTTCATGTCCACCAGATACTTCAAGCATAATGCTGCCATCGTTCGCATCTACATAAGTTTCATTGCTTGGGTTAACATCCACAGCTAAGTTTTGGCAATCTACTGCTTGAATAACAAGAGAATCAATAGTTGCGCAATTCAGGCTATCTTGCACGCTAAGCCAATAAACGCCAGGCATTAAATTGTTTATGGTTTGCGTAGTATCGCCGGTTGACCAGGTATACGAATAGGGTGCCGTACCACCGGTTGCCAGTGCCATCGCACTACCATCATTTGCTTCAAAGTAAGTTTCATCAAATATAGTAAAGTCAAGATGAATGGAATCACAAATAAAACTGTTGATCAAAATTTGCTCTGTTAATTGACAACCGAGACTATCGATAGTGGTGATAGTATAGTTGCCGGTAGACAAATTATTTAAACTAGAAATGGTATCACCGGTTGACCAAAAATATTGGTAAGGTGGGTTTCCGCCGGTTAAAGTTACCGATGCCGCGCCATCTGAAATTTGTGTATTGCTGGCATCTAAGGTTTCAATAGCCATATTAAAATCTAAACAGTTAATAGAATCAATTTGAAACGGAAGCCGTAATTGACATGCCAATGCATCAACAATCGATACACTATAACTTCCTGGTGCAACATTTTCAATGCTTGAAAGTGTATCTCCAGTAGACCAATAATACGTATATGGTGGAGTTCCATTTATCACTTGGGCAGTTGCCACGCCATCATTTACTTGATAATAACTTTGATGTGTAGTTGATACCACAAAATTAAAGGAATCGCAATTAACTGCTTCAATGCGAATTGAATCGATGGCGGAACAACCTTGTCTATCTTCAACTATAACACTATACACTGCCGGTGAAAGACTATATTGAGATGCAAAATTATATCCATTAGACCATTGATAATGATAAGGTGGTAAACCACCATTTATTTCAGCAAAGGCTGTCCCGTTGTTGGCATTAAAATAGGTTTCATTAGTTGAGTTGACATTCAATTGAAAATTATCACATAGTACCCCCAAAATTTGGATACTATCTTTTTGCATACAACCCAATGAATCGGAAACGGAAACATGATAATAGCCAGGTGACAAATCGGTTATTAAAGGACTTTGTGCTCCGGTTGACCACTGAATTTCGTAAGGGCTTGTTCCTCCAAAAACTATGGCTTCTGCTGAACCATTTACCGTATCTATATGAGTTTGATGATTGACTTGAAAACTAAGCTGAAGCTGACTACAATCTTGTATCGTATCCGTTTCAAAGCAATTCATTGAATTTATTGGAGTGATTGTATTGGCTTCAGGTAGTGAGGCATCATTGGTATAAAAAAATTTACTTGCCGACCAGGGGCTAAACAAAGTATCGCACTGTTCGCTAATTTGAAATTCGTAGGTAGCACAAGCCAAAATTTCGTTTACTGTGTAAAAGTGACTATCCGATACTGGAAATTCTACCCAAGCTCCGTGGTTAATTCTATATCTTACTTTATTATTTATTCCATTTAAGTAATGTAAAATATATCCAGTATTGTTTGAAACTATTGAAAATCTATTTACAAATGAACTATACAGTTTCTTACAATTAATGTTGGCTGTAGTACCGCTGCAGCGCAAGGTATAATCCAAATTTGCTTGCGACCAAATATTATTACGATCGGCGATGGTAGAATTTAAGGTTCGATGCATCCGTTTCACTTGTCCTTCGGTAAACATTAACTCGCAACCATAACCCATAATGTTGGTTGCATTATCGGCAGACCCACAGGTATTGCTTTGGTATATACAACCTGAAAATTGATATTCGGTATTGGGCGTATCGTTTACCATATCATCACTATGGCAATAAAAATCAGGACATAAAGCGTCTTTATAATTGCAATCATCTTTCCACGATAACTGCGAAGAACCGGGATAAAACCAGTTACCCCAAATGTGCATCAAATCTAAATAATGACCAACTTCGTGCGACAAAACATGCGGTAAACCATTGTGCTTTGCCGTACCAATATTGCCAAGGTTATAATGTCTAATCATAATACCATCTAACCATTTGCCGGCATTGGCTTTGGCTTCAACCTGATAAGGAAAAAATGCCAAACCGGAATTATAAGATTGATTGACCACATATATATTTAAATACTTATCAGTATCCCAATAATGTTCGGCTTTAATTGTATTTAGGTAATATTGTCCGTCATCCGTCCAAAAATAATTATAGGTTGTATCGAACCCGGAATAATAACGATTAATACCGTTGGTACACGAACCGTCAGGTGCTTGTTGAGCCAATGCAAATTGTATAGTAGCATTACCAATAATACCGGCAAAAGGAGCGGGCACTTGCACTAAATCGGCATTGCCCGAATTAAAATCTTGATTTAAGATGTCAAGTGCACTATAAACTTGATCGTCCTCAATATTCTCTAGTCCATTTTTATGAAGAATATGAAACACTATTGGAATAGTATAGCTGTTTCGACCTATTCGCCGGTTTCGTTCATTCGATTTCTGTTCAACAATATCGGCTAAAAGGTTTTCGTCAATATCTGTTGGAAGCACACAAGCCTGATGATGCGGATTGGTGTTTACAAAAGGGTTTGGTTGTGCCGATGCCCAAAATAAAAAGCCATATAGGGAGAGGATACATACAATCGTTGTCTTTATTTTCACTTTTGTTTTAAAATTGAAAGCTAATTTATTAGTTATGTATGAGATACGTTTTAGTAGCGGTCAAGTTGCAAGGCTGTTTAAATTAAAAGCTACTAATATATAATTTTTTAAATCCAAACTTGTTATTGTTGTGAAAATAATATAAAAAATATTAATTTTTTTTGAGGATTTCTTTATTCACTTACCTTTTCAATAAAGTAAGAGACGTACCCATAGGCATTAGAAGAAAACACTTTACTCAACAAAGCCATCAGCCTTTACCCCAACCCGGTAAAAGAGGAGTTGAAAGTATTGTTGCCAATGCTGTCGGGCAAAGCTTATAATTTTTATCGTATTTATAATGTGCAAGGTCAACTGGTTTTAGCCAATAAAAGCCAACTGTTTGAAAACATAGATTTGCGTAGTTTACAAGCCGGCACTTATATTATTCACTTTTTAGCAGATGAGGTTGCGGTGGCTTCGGGCAGGTTTGTTAAGTTGGAGTAGCACGGCTAATTCACAGACCTGACAGGTTTTGGAAACCTGTCAGGTCTTGAGTTTAGATTGTGGAGAACAATAAAAATTTAGGATTATGATAAATAAAATAAAAATTTTAGTGGTAGCATTACTGGTAACTTCAAACCTTTTTGCTCAAAACCTGGCTGATTTTACGGGTATTTATGCAGTAGAATAACGTATATTTTATAATTAAACCTTTACTCAACAATTTCTCTGATTGTTTGCCAATTGATAAAGGAAGTTTGCCATATTTCAAACTAAAAAAGCTCGCCAAAGTGTGCATCGAAGAGAGGCATGCCGAGCGTATTTAATTTAAAGGTAGTGATTTTTATGTTTACTTCAAAATCTTTTATAGCAGTTATAAATCTTTCGGTATTCTACCCCACACCCTGAGCAACCTTCCCATGGCAATGCTTATACTTCTTACCACTACCACAAGGGCAAGGTTCATTCCGTCCAACCTTTTTAGCTACCCGAACCGGTTGGGCTTTGCGTTGTTCGCGTTTGCCGCCTTGTACACCACTGCCGTCGCTGCGGCTTTCCTGGTAACGGTTGGTTTGTTTGCGCGGTTGTTGACGGGCTTCTTTAACTTCTTCATCTTTTTTAATCGGAATACCCGCTTTAAACAAGAAGGAAGTTAAATCTTTATTCACGCCACTCAACATTTCTTTAAACAACTTAAAGGCTTCTAACTTGTAAATTAATAAAGGATCTTTTTGCTCATAACTCGCCATTTGTACACCTTGTTTTAAGCTGTCCATTTCGCGCAAATGTTCTTTCCATGTTAAGTCCATTATAGAAAGTGTGATGTTCTTTTCAAAAGATTTAATCAGCACTTTTCCATTCGATTCATAGCTTTCTTTTAAGGGTGTGATGACCATGATTTTTTTCTGCCCATCGGTAAAAGGCACATAAATATTTTCGATGGTTTCGCTTTTGCTTTCGTACCAACCTTGTAAATGCGGCATGGCAATATCAACAATGGCATTACACTTTCTGTGGTAATGATCTCTAATTTCTGCAACTACATTGGTCAACAATTGCTCATCTTCCATCGTTTGGAAGTCTTCTTCATTAACTTGGCTGTCAACAGAAAAATAGCGAATCATATCCAACTTAAAACCTTCGTGATCTTCTACTTCTCTATGATGTTCAATCAACTCTTTCGCCAAATCGTAAAAGGTATTATCTAAATCAACCGATAAACGTTCGCCCACCAAAGCATGCTGACGGCGTTTGTAAATCACCTCCCGTTGTGCGTTCATTACATCATCATATTCTAACAAACGCTTTCGTATTCCAAAGTTGTTTTCTTCTACTTTTTTCTGAGCTCGTTCAATACTTTTGGTAATCATACTATGCTGAATTACCTCACCTTCCTGAAAGCCCATTTTGTCCATTACTTTGGCAATGCGATCGCTACTAAACAAGCGCATCAAATCATCTTCTAAACTCACATAAAAAATAGACGAACCCGGGTCACCTTGTCGCCCGGCTCTACCTCGCAACTGTCTGTCCACTCTTCTCGATTCGTGACGCTCGGTACCCAAAATTGCCAAGCCACCCGATTGCTTAACCGCATCACTCAATTTAATATCTGTTCCTCTACCCGCCATGTTGGTGGCAATGGTTACTTTGCCCGGTAAGCCGGCTTCGGCAACTACCTGAGCTTCACGCGAATGTTGTTTGGCATTTAACACGTTGTGGTCAATATTGCTCATCGTCAACATTTTACTCAGCAACTCACTTACTTCAACATTGGTTGTACCCACTAACACAGGTCGCCCTTGGCTAGTTAATTCTTTTACCTGATGAATAACCGCCGCATATTTTTCACGCTTGGTTTTGTAAATTAAATCTTCCTGGTCATCTCTTGCAATTGGCCGGTTGGTTGGAATAACTACCACATCCAATTTGTAGATTTCCCAAAACTCTCCGGCTTCGGTTTCTGCTGTACCCGTCATACCACTTAGTTTGTGGTACATTCTAAAAAAGTTTTGTAGGGTAACTGTTGCTAAGGTTTGAGATGCCTTTTCTACCTTCACATTTTCTTTCGCTTCAATGGCTTGATGCAAACCATCCGAATACCGGCGACCTTCCATTACCCTACCGGTTTGCTCATCTACAATTTTCACTTTGCCGTCTGCCACAATATATTCCACATCGTTTTCAAACAAGGTATAAGCTTTCAATAATTGGTTGACCGAATGTATCCGTTCCGATTTTATCGAGAAATCTTGCAGTAATTTATCTTTCGCTTTCATGCGCTCTTCATCGCTCATGTCGGCTTTTTCTAACTCGGCTATTTCACCGCCCACATCGGGCATAATGAAAAAGTTAGGGTCTTCACCATCCGCAGTCAACATATCAATTCCCTTATCGGTCAACTCTATCGAGTTGTTTTTTTCATCTATGGTAAACAATAAAGGGTCATCTGCCTTTGGCATATTTTTAGAGTTATCTTGCAAATAATAACCCTCTGCTTTTTGCATAATTACCTTAGTGCCTTGCTCGCTCAAATATTTAATTAAAGCCGTATTTTTTGGCAAACCTCTAAAAGCTCTAAATAAAGCCAAGCCACCCTGACCTTCTTCATAACCCTTATCACCTGCAGCAAGTTTAGCTTTAGCTTCGCTTAAAAAAGCCGAACATATTTTTTGCTGAGCGGCATACAACTTTTGAATGCGCGGTTTCAAATTATAAAACTCTTGCTCGTCTCCTTTATCTACCTGACCAGAAATAATCAAGGGCGTTCGGGCATCATCCACCAATACCGAATCTACCTCATCAATCATAGCGAAATGTAATTTATGTTGCACCTGATCGCCAGGAGAACGCGCCATGTTATCTCTCAAATAATCAAACCCAAATTCGTTATTTGTTCCGTAAATAATGTCTTTTCTGTAAGCGGCATATCTTTCTTCGGAATGCGGTTGGTAATTATCAATACAAGAAACCGTTAAGCCCAAAAAGTTAAAGATACCACTCATCCATTCGCTATCCCGTTTGGCGAGGTAGTTGTTTACCGTAACAATATGAACGCCCAAACCACTTAAACCATTTAAGTAAGCCGGCAAAGTAGCCACCAACGTTTTACCCTCACCAGTAGCCATCTCCGCAATTTTACCTTGATGCAAAACTACGCCACCAATCAACTGCACATCATAATGCACCATATCCCAAGTAATCATATTACCGGCAGCCATCCAACTGTTGTTGTAAATTACCTGATCACCTTCAATATTTATATGGTCTAAACCTACCGAAAGATCTCTATCCAAATCTGTAGCCCTAGCCCGCATTTGAGGATTATCTTTAAAACGGCTTGCCGTTTCTTTCACCACTGCAAAAGCCTCAGGCAACATATCCATCAACACCTTTTCCAGGGTTTCGTCACGCTCGGTTTTCAACTTGTCAATCTCTTCATACAAACCCTCCTTTTCATCCATATCCATATCGGGTTGCGATTTTATGCTCGCCCGAATGTCGGCAATACGTTCATCAATTGATTGTAAGGCTTCGGCAATATGCGCTTTGAACTCAACGGTTTTTCCCCGTAATTCATCATTCGACAAGCCTTGTAAAGTTGAAAAAGCCGCATTAATCTTCTTTATCAGCGGATTAATCAGCTTCACATCTTTTTCGTATTTGTTGCCAAAAACTTTTCCTAAAACTTTATTTAATAATCCCATTGGGTAACTATAATTTTCAAATTTATTAATGCGTTAACGCAGGCTCAAAGTTAACATTTTTAAATGGCTTCTGACAGTTTGTACACCAACCAAAACTATATATTTATTTGAAGCGAAACAATCAACATCAAAGTAAGCCTTGTCCCGCTATCCGCTCAAATGTTGCGCCAAGCTACAAGCCTTCGCTTCAGGCAACATAACCGCTCCTATCGGGGCTAATTTTCTAAGGGCAGTGCTTCGTAATTCAAGTATTTCAATTCAGCATATTCAAGATAGTGCCCAATAATCGCACCAACACAATTTTGATGAATTTGCCTGCATCTTTTGGCAGAAATAGTGGACTTTTTGGCAGTCAAATAATTTCACTTATTACATTTGCTTTTTTAAGCTACATTTACACGCGAAATTAAATAAATGGCAATTAGAATATTTGTTACCGGCGGCACTTTTGATAAAGAGTATAATATGATAAAAGGAGAGTTGTACTTTGATGATACGCATCTACCAGAAATTTTTGATTTGGGCAGGTCGTCTGTTGAAGTAAACATTAGAACCTTGATGATGATTGATAGTTTAGAAATGACCGATGAAGACAGAGAAAACATTGTGCGCAATTGCAAAAAAGCAGAGGAAGAGCAAATTTTAATAACCCATGGCACGGATACGATGGTACAAACCGCCACTTGCATTGCAAAAGAAAATATGAACAAAACTGTAGTACTTACCGGCGCAATGATTCCGTATAAATTTGGCAGTTCTGATGGTTTTTTTAACTTGGGTAGTGCTTTAGCGTTTGTTCAATGTTTACAACCCGGTGTGTATATTGTTATGCACGGCAAATATTTTGATTGGGATAAAGTGCAAAAGAATAAAAAAACTGGTTTCTTTGAACTTTTAAATACATAGTAACATATGAAATTATCTCTTTTAATAGCAACATTAGGTATGTTTATTTACTTCGCCGGATGTAGCAGTAATACCAAGACCTCCACCGAATCTGAAAACACGGATAATACGGAGGACATTAATGATTACGAGAGTTTGGTCAATAAGGTAGCTAAAGAATCTTGCGATTGTCTTAAACCATTAGAAGACATTCAAAATAAATTGGAAAAAGGCGAAATTCAGATGCAAGATTATGCATCTAAAATGCAAAATTTAACGGCTTCCTTACAAACTTGTACCGAAAAAATGTCGGAAGCCACGCTAAGTAAAGACGATATGCGTGGAGATGTAATTAATAAAATGAAAGAACAATGCCCTAAAATAGCCAGTGTTATTGTTCCGGTTCAATAGTTTTTGGTTAAAGCCACCAACCTTTATTTTAATCATGGCAGTCTAATAAAATAGAATTATTTGTACTTTTAAAGGAAGAATTTCGTTTAGGAATTTGTACACAACTAAACCCATTTTGATTAGAACGTATATAGTTTTCATATTATTTTTTACAGCAAGTGTATATACTTATGCAGGTCACTTAATTGGTGGCGACTTATCTTACCGTTGCCTCGGCAATAACGATTACGAAATTAACTTAACGATTTACCGGAATTGCTTATGTGAAGCAGGTTCGCCAAGCTGTGCAGATTTTGATGAAAATGCCAAAATTACTATTTACAATGGCAACGGGCGATCAATCGATACCTTGTTATTGAGCTTAAATTTAAATACCGATAGGGAAAATGTACCGCCCATTACCGAAGGTTTATGTTTAAATTCGATACCAGAAGTTTGCGTAGAACAATCTACCGGTTATTCCGAAGTTATCAACCTACCGCCAAGGGCAGGTGGCTATGCATTGACTTATATGCGTTGTTGTAGAAACGGAACTATTTTAAACATTGAAGAGCCCGCTTTAGCAGGTAATACTTATTATATTGAAATACCGGAGAGTGACTTAGCCGATTGCAATAGTTCACCAACATACAACAACTATCCACCTATTATAATCTGTGCCGGTTTTCCATTTGAATTTGATCATTCAGCCTCCGACGAAGACGGCGATAGTTTAGTATATGAGCTATGTACTCCTTTTGATTATCCCGAGAATCCTGACAATAGTATTTACGGACCAGCAATTCTTCCAGGAGATTTTGGACCAAACCCGCCATACGATCAAATTGTATGGACGGGAATATACAACGAACAAAACCAATTAGGTGGCAGCCCTATTATGTCCATTGACACAGCAACCGGTTTACTAAAAGGCTTTCCAACCGAGCGCGGGCAGTATGTGGTGGGTATTTGTGTATCTGAATATAGAAATGGCAACTTGTTAAGCACCAGTATTCGAGATTTTCAATTTAATGTAGAAGAATGTGATGTGGCAGTTGCAGATATTGATTCTGATGATATTGATGCCAATGGTTTTTTTATTTTAAATGATTGTGGTGATTTTACTGTTCAATTTATTAACGAAAGTGTAGGTGCTGATGAATTTTTCTGGGACTTAGGAGATTTAACGCCCGGCGCAAACGATACTTCTACCGAAAAAGATCCGATTTATGAATACCCCGATACCGGTAGATATGAAATTACTTTAATTGCGAGTAGAAGTTTAGACGAAGAATGTTCTGATACCGCAGAAATCATTTTGAATTTATATCCAAAATTAGCTCCGCAGTTTGATTACGAATCTCAATGTTCAATTGTACCAGTTGAGTTTACCGATATTAGCACCTCCGATTATGGCACCGTGCAAGCTTGGTCGTGGGAGTTTGGTGATGGTGGTTTATCCAACGATCAAAACCCAACACATTTGTATGAAGAAGGAGGCAATTATCAGGTATTTTTAACTGTTTCTACCGATTTAGGATGCTTAGAAACTACCAGTCAAGAAATATTTGTAAAACCCACCCCCGTTTCAGCTTACGAAAACTCCATGTTGTGTTTAGATGCACAACCGATTCAATTTGATGATGCATCGGATATAAACATTGGTAACATCATTGAGTGGAATTGGGTGTTGTACAATACCGACAGTACTGAAATTGCCACATACGATGTTCAGTCACCGACACATACTTTTCCCGTTGCCGGCGATTATAATGTATTTTTAGAAGTTACCGGCGATGAAGGTTGTAAGGCAGAAATTATACAGCCGGTTACCCTATATGAAACCTTAACGCCCGATGCTGGAATGGATGAAGATATCTGTGAAAATGAATCCGTACAGTTAATGGTAACTGCGAATGTACCGGCAAGTTTTGAATGGTCGCCTAATGATTCAACTATTATTGATGATGCTGCCATAGAAAACCCTACGGTAAGCCCAACAGCTACCACTACGTTTAATGTATTAGCAGTTGACCCAAATGGTTGCGAAGGCAGCAGTGAAGTTACCGTTAATGTTCAACCAGCCCCTACTGTTGATGCTGGTGATGATGTTTTTATCTGTATGGGAGATTCTTATCAGCTAAATGGGATGGGTGTTGATGCATCAGGAAACACTAATACGATAGAATATATTTGGAGTCCAGATCAATTTATTAGCAATGCGAATATTTCCAATCCGGTAGTTACGCCACCAGAAGATATGACCTACTATTTAACAGTAACCGAAAATGTATTTGGTTGTAATAATGAAGATTCGGTTAATTTAAGAGTAGTTCAACCCATTGAGGCGATGGTTAATGAAGATTTAATAGCTTGCGAATTAGAACCGGCACAATTAGAAGCCTCTGGAGGTATTTTTTATCAGTGGACTCCTGAGACAGGTTTAAGCGACCCAAGTATCGCAAATCCTATAGCTACCATTAGGGAAACAACAACCTATGAAGTAGAAGTTTCGAACGAATGTTATAGTGATGTAGCCTCAGTTACCATTGAAATTCAACCGGCACCAGATGTGGATGCTGGTCCGGATTTTGAAATTGATATTGGCGATATTATTACCTTTAACGGAAGTGTTGAACAAACAGCCACCGCTTTTGATTGGTCGCCACCAAACGGGTTTTTAGATGAGCCTACTGTATTACAACCCATGGTTCAACCTATTCGAGATGGCATGTATATACTGACCGCCCAATCAGATAATGGTTGCCGTTTATCAGATTCATTGCAAGTAAAGGTGAATCAAATTTTTCACATTTGGGTGCCCAATGCGTTTACGCCGAATGGAGATAATATTAATGATGCAATTGGTTTAACGACCAAAGGCATTAGAGATTTAGGCATCTTTAGAATTTACAACCGTTGGGGGCAAAAGATTTTTGAAACTACTGACATTAACGCCATTTGGGATGGCACGTTTAGAGGCATCCCACAAGAAATTGGTGTATATGTTTATTACGCCATTGGCATTACCTTTACCGATGAAGAGTTATTGGTTAAAGGGAATATTACTTTATTAAGATAATTTTCGGTAATAGTTAATCAATGTCAACGCATAATTTTATTGACTGTTAAAAGAAAAAATCAGACGAGTGCTTCAAGAAATAGATAAACCAGCATATTTTATATGAACTAAAATGCAGTTTCATTTATTTAATACAAGCACTGGAAGTGCTACATCTTGGTAGCTAATCAATTGAATTTAATTGAGCTCCAGAGGAGCGACACTTTTAATAATTTTTGGTGGTATCGCTCCTACGGAGCTTCATAATATGTAACCTTTTATGCTACCAAGCTGTCATCCCTCTGGGATTACTTTTGTACAGTAGGTTTACATAGAATAAATAATAACTTAAGTTTCGGTAGTCAATCAAAACATGATAACGTACTGATGCTTCCTGTCATTTCGAGTGAAACGAGAAATCCTACTACTAACAGACAGTAAATCAGTTCATTAGGCAGGTTCTCTCCCTTCGGTCGAGATGACATGGTTTCACTAATGTCTAATTGGTTGTTTAGAAGC
Source organism: uncultured Chitinophagales bacterium (assembly GCA_938023075.1). Taxonomy (GTDB): domain Bacteria; phylum Bacteroidota; class Bacteroidia; order Chitinophagales; family JAHDHT01; genus CALHDG01. The sequence goes on along the minus strand of CALHDG010000079.1, from coordinate 14,384 downwards.
AAGTCGTTATAAAATTGCCTGATATAATTTTTTCAAATTGTAACTAATTGGAAATCATTGAATTAAATCCATCAAATTACAGCCGAAACTTGAGTTAATAACGAGTTAAACTTAGTCCTTAAACGACTAGCTCAAAAGTGTTTTTAAACCAATCCACAAAATTATTGACTATTTGGTTTTCGATGCTCAGAAATTCAGCTTTCACTGCTGTCCCTAAGGGCAAACCGGGAGTTTTTTGCCAAGCCAAATAAGTGTGTACAAGTGCTTTTTGTGTTTTAGTCTCTGAAAACAAACAAAAATCTTTCTTTGATAGCTCCTCAACTTTTTCTTGACAGAATTGCCAAGTCAAGTCATCTTCTGCAATCATAGCACCAACAAAATTTTCAAGGTAGCCTTCATTCAAATTGTCGGGCATTACCCAAATTCCAATCGTTCTCTTATCTTTCAGTTGATAGTAAAACCCTGTAGAAGCTAATTCTGGCTTTGTTAAAGTTTCTCCGGTTTCTTTTTGAATGAAGTCAATCAGACCTTTAAATTTATTTTCAGGACCTTTTTTATCAGCATCTACAATAATGCCTATTCGTTCTATGTCTGGAGAATCCAATTGCTCTTTCAAGACAGTTTTAACTTTCGATTCTCCCTCTGCCATCTTAACAAATTCAGTTTTGTATTTGTATTTATTATGATAACCTTTTGGAGATGGAATTCCTTTCTTATCCAAAATGACAGTTAACACAATCGCATCTTTTCCTTCAACAATTAATCGTTGCTGCATTTTTAACGGATTTCTAATTGAAGTTCCAAAGTTTTACGTAATCGTTCCCCATCAAAAAGAATGGCTTCGTTTTCACCTTGTCGATTTATTTGCAAGCGAATGTATTGGGCATCGTTTATATATTTTTCATTATCCGACACATAATGAAATGTATTTAATACATCTTGACTATGCGTTGTTGCATAAACTTGTATGTTCCATTTTTGGGCATATTTGAAAATCATCTCCCACAATTTTTCTAAGGCAGAATAATGTAAGCCTAATTCTAATTCATCAATTAGTAAAATACTATTTTTTGCATTTACTAAGCCTAAAGCAACTAATAATATGCGATTTACACCATCGCCTAAAGTGCTTAGGGGTATTGGTTTTTCTACGTTTTTTAATCTTATGTTGACAACCTCTCTACCTACATTCAATCTTAACAAATCTGGTTGGATGGTTTCTTGTAAAATTTCATAAACATCGTCTTCATACTTAGTCAATGCAACTTCTTCCCAAAGAGAACTTAGTGTTTCAAAATTTGAATTGAAAGAAACATATACTAATTTTTCTTGGGGCGGATTGATGAAAATGTTTGGGTCTAATCGTGCAAACGCTGACTTCTTTCCTGTCTTATAATTTCGAGAGATGTAAATACCTTCGACTTCAAGCGTTTTAATGCAATATTTATTAATTCTAATAGGCCATTTGTTTTTTTCGTAATTACTAAGATGAAAGTAACTTTCATCTGAACCATTTTTGAAAATTTTTCGTGAATTTAGAATGTGATTTACCACCGCACTATTTCCATTAGATTTTAATATCCTTATCGCATCCAACAGCGTAGTCTTACCAGAATTGTTTTTTCCACCAATTAAATTAACCCGCTTTAAGGTTGGAATCTCCAACTCCTTAAAACACATAAAGTTTATTATATGCAAATGGTCAATCATAGAGCTGATTAAAAAAACATCTTTAGAAAATTAATCTGACTTACTGATTAAAAACCAATTCTACCACTATTGTCCTCTTTTTCAGCAGGTTCTAAAGCCAAATCTAATACCTCACTCATTTCTTTTACATATTTAAAATCTAAGCCTTTAATAAAAGCAGGATTAATTTCTGAAATGTCTTTCTCGTTTTTGTAACACAATATAATTTGTTTTACGCCGGCTCTTTTAGCGGCTAATACTTTTTCTTTAATGCCACCTACGGGTAAAACTTTTCCGCGCAAGGTAATTTCGCCGGTCATAGCTAAATAGGGTTTAACCTTTCGGTTGGTAAATGCCGAAGTTAAGGCGGTTAATATGGTTATGCCTGCTGAAGGTCCGTCTTTAGGTATACCGCCTTCGGGTATATGAACGTGCACATCATAATTACTAAATTGAACTGGCTTTATTAGATAATCTTCACTATGAGATTTTAAATAGGTTAAGGCAGTGCTTGCGGATTCTTTCATCACATTGCCCAAGCTACCGGTTAAAGTCAATCTACCGTTACCCTTACTTAAACTGGATTCAATAAATAAAATGTCGCCGCCATTAACCGTCCATGCTAAACCGATGGAAACGCCTGCCGGATTACTTTGATGATATAAATCTTTATCAAATTTAGCTTTACCGAGTATTTCTTCAACATCATCTAGTTCAATTGCCGGATTAAAGTCTTTTTCCATAGCAATATTTTTTGCTACCCAACGCATCATACTGGCAATTTGACGATCTAAATTTCTAACACCCGACTCACGGGTATATTCATCAATCATCTTAGCCAACACCTTTTTACTCAACTTAATTTGGTCGGATTTAACGCCATGAGCTTTTCGTTGTTTAGGCACTAAATGCTTGCTGGCTATGGCTGTTTTTTCCTCTAATGAATATCCGTTTAAACGAATAATTTCCATTCTATCTCGCAAAGCAGGTTGTATGGTGTTTAAATTGTTTGCCGTTGCAATAAACATGACTTTCGACAAATCGTATTCTAACTCTAAATAATTATCATAAAACGTACTGTTTTGTTCTGGATCCAACACCTCTAACAAAGCAGATGAGGGGTCTCCTCTAAAATCTTTACCAACTTTATCAATCTCATCTAATATAAAAACCGGATTAGATGTTTTTGCCTTTTTTAAAGATTGTATTATTCGACCGGGCATGGCACCTATATAGGTTTTTCGATGCCCTCGTATTTCGCTTTCATCGTGTAAACCACCCAACGACATTCTGATATATTTACGTTTTAAAGCCCGGGCAATGCTTCTACCCAATGAGGTTTTACCTACACCCGGCGGACCAACAAAACACAATATGGGCGATTTCATATCACCTTTTAATTTTAAAACCGATAAATATTCTAAAATACGATCTTTTATTTTTTCTAAACCATAATGATCTTTATCTAAAACTTTAAGCGCATGGTGTAAATCAAAATTATCTTTTGAGTAATCCTCCCAAGGCAAATCCAACAATAATTCTAAATAATTCATCACTACCGAATACTCGGCAGCTGCTGGATTAACTCTTCTGATTTTACCAATTTCTTTATCAAAAGTTTCGGCAATGGTTTTCGACCATTTTTTGCTTTTTGAGCGCAGTACCAATTCTTGAATTTCTTTATCTACCGGATCTCCGCCTAACTCTTCTTGAATGGTTTTTAATTGTTGATGCAAAAAATAATCGCGCTGTTGTTTTTCAATATCCGTTTTTACTTTCGATTGTATTTGATCTTTTAATTGGATCATTTGCAACTGCTCGCTTAAATGCTCTAAGGTTAAATTAGCGCGCATATACAAATTATCTAGCTCTAATATTTTCTGTTTATCGGTTAGCTCTACACTTAAATTAGAAGCTACAAAATGAATTAAAAAACTGGCACTGTCAATATTTTTAAGAATCAACTCCGCTTCGGGTGGCATGTTGGGCGACAATTTTACAATTTTCATGGACATGTCTTTCAAGGTTTGCACCAAAGCCTCAAATTCTTTTTTATTGCTTTGTTTTTCATCTTTCAACACATCCACCGTAGCTGAAAAAAATGGATCGGAATGTACAAACTCATTAACCTTCATCCGCTCTTTACCTTGTATAATTACCGTTGTTGTGCCGTCTGGCATTTTAAGTAATTTAACAATACGGGCTAAGGTGCCTACGGCACTTAAATCTTTTGCAGTGGGTTCTTCAACTGTGGGGTCAATCTGCGAAAGCACTCCCAAAATTTTATCTTTATTTTTATTAGCCTGCGTAACCGATTTTAAAGATTTCTCTCTATTAACGGTTATTGGAATAATGACACCCGGAAACAAGACGGTGTTTTTTAAAGGCATAATCGGCAGTTCATCGGCATAGGTTTTTATGCTAGAATTGTCTTCCTCGCCATCTAAAGTCATCAATGGCAAAAACTCAACATCTTCATCTCCTGACAATTTGTAATATTCATCACTCATTATGTAAATTTAATATTTATTATGTATGTATAAGATAGTTTTTATATAAAATTTGATCCCTTATATTTTGCTACAACTATTATTACAACCTCTTCAAAACTATGTTTGATTAAAGCATCAATTATTATACCCATTAAAAATACAAAAAAATATCTGAAAAATTGACAGCAAACAAGACAAAGCGACACACATAGATCAATCAAAATCATTTCTTCACATATTTAAGTAGAATTCTTTTGTTAGTTTAATATAGTCTGCAGTATACTCCCGCTCTTTATCTTTATAAATAATGAGCTCACTTTCTTCTTTTTGGTAAGATGCATTTTTATTTTTTTCAAATTGTAACAATACTCTTTCTGGTGGTTGTTTTATTCTTGATTTTACGTAATTAATTTTTGTACAACACAACGAATACGCTTTGGCAACTTCAATACACTTCATACCTTCTTCAAATGGTAAAATAAGGCAAATTTTTCCAATATCCGAAAGCAATAGACTGCATATACGTAATAAATTCGAATGGGTTAACATTACGGTATGTCGAGCTGCATTTTTGTTTGAATCAAGTGATGGTGTGCCATCACTAAAATAAGGTGGGTTGCTAACAACTAAGTCAAAAGATGGCTTCAATTGATGTAATAGGTGTTGAATATTTCCATGTATTGCTGTTAAACGATTTGCCCAAGGTGAGCGGAGCATATTGTTTTTGGCTTGTTCATAAGCTGCATTATCTATTTCAACACCATATACAAGTGTTTGTTCCGTTCTTTGAGCTATCATAATGGCTATTACCCCAGTTCCTGTTCCAATGTCTAAGGCTGTTTTGCAGTTTGTATTGTTGCACCAAGCACCCAATAAAACCCCATCTGTACCAATTTTCATAGCACATTTATCTTGCTCAATAGTAAATTGTTTAAATTGAAAAGGTTGATATATTTTTGTTTTTTTCATTTTTTTTAGATGTCAGAGGTAAAAAGTTAAATGCCAGAATCTCAGCTTTTGATACTGTCATTTCGCCCCTCTCTATCCAAATCTCTCCAAATATTGTAAAGTTTTTAGAGCTGTTTGTTGCCAACTAAATTTTTTTGCTTGTTCCACTAACTTTGAGGTATTTATAATTTTATCATTCATATCAGTTGCTATATTATTAAGATGTTTGGTTAACTGCATAACGTTGTTTGGTTGAAAGTATAAGGCAGCCGAACCACCCACTTCGGGCAATGCGCTTGTATTAGAAGAAATTACCGGACAACCATTTTCCATTGCCTCTAGTAAGGGTAAACCAAAACCTTCATATAAAGAAGGATAAATAAATGCTAAGGCATTTTGATACAATGCTTTCTTTTCTGCCTCGCTTACAAAACCGGTTAGCATAATATCATTGGTAAAGGTATTGTTTTCAATATCAGCTAAAAGTTGCGCTTGTTTCCATCCCCATTTACCGGCTAAAACCAATTGTGTTTTTTTTTCAGGATGTTCCTTTCTAAAAACGGTGTAGGCATTTAATAAAACTTGAATGTTTTTTCGTGGTTCTATAGTACCCACATAAAGAAAATAAGGTGTTTTAATATGATGTTTTTTAAAAATACGGTCATCAACTAATTGATTAGGTTTTTGGGTAGAAGCCAACAAAGTAACTTCTATCGCTGCATTTATATTCGGATAAACCCGTTTTATTTCTTGTTGTGTAAAGTTAGAATTGGTTAATATAAGATGCGCATTTTGTAGAATTGATTTTAAAGCCAACCGATGTGCCCATACACTTGCAACAGGATGCCACTGAGGATAAAGAATAGGTGACAAATCGTGAATAAAGGTTACTCTTTTTATAGAAGCATGTAAACGAAAAGGACCAAAGTGAGCCATTTCTACAACAACATCAGGTTTTAGTTGGTTAATATATTTTGGTATAGAAGTAAATTGCCTGATACGTTGATGCAAGGGAATTGTTCGGCGAATAGGAATAGCTATTTCAATAAGCTCGTGAAATTCTTTTTGAGTAGAAGACCGAATGACAAAAATTTGATGAGGACTTTGTAATTGATCAATTGCTTGTAACAGGTTTTTACAATACCCATAAATACCGGCGTATTGCACATCTAAAGCATCTGCCAAAAAAACTAATTTCATTTTTTAGTACCCATCAATTGTTGATACAAATTCAAATACTGTTGATGAGAATCTTCAATTAAAAATTGTTTAACCGGTTTTTCTTGCCATTCATTATTTTTAGCTTTTATAAGTGCTTCAACCAAATGTTGCACACTATAGGCTTCCATTTCAATAAACTTGCCCGATACTACTTCTTTTAAAGCTCCTTTGCCCGAAGTAACTATGGGCACACCAAGTGCTACACATTCGGCAGCCGCAAAACAAAAGCCTTCACTTCTTGAAGGTATAACTACGCAATGGGCGGTTTTTAATTGGTAAAACAAATCTTCTTCTTTTAAATAATGAAACAACTCTATATAGTCGCGCAAATCATTTTTTTCAATAATGTTCATTATTTTTTTAAAGATGGGTTTGGGATGTCTGGGGATAATCATTTTTAAATAGCTGTTGGGCAATTGTTGTTTTAAAATTGGAGCTGCCTGTAATAAAATATCCAAGCCTTTTGAAATGCCCAATCTTCCATAAAATGCCATCACAAAATGCTTGTGTTTTACTTTTTTTACGGATTGATATTTATTGAATTTTTGATAAGGTAATCCATTATAAATGACTTCTATCCGTTTAGCAGCCACGTTGCTTTTCATTAAATTACGCTCGGTAAATTTTGAAACGGCAATAAATTTTGTGAAGGGTATTTTCGTAATTGCCTTTTCAAATAAATAATGCATCCATTTGCTTACAGGATTCATTAAGGGTAATTTAAACCACAATTTACCCCAAACTTCATGAAAAGTGATGATACTTTTTTTGCCTCTTAACAAAGCGGCAATGGCAGCCGGTATAGCAGCATTGTAAGAGGTAGTGTGTATTAAATCAACTTGTTGGCTATGTTTTAAAACCGGTATAAAGGCAAGCAAAGTAAAAAAGTATCGATTTAGGAAAGGATATCGATAAATAGTAATGTTAGGTAGTTGCTCAATTTTAGGAGACGACTTGGTAAGTTGCGTAGTAACTAATTGTATTTGATGACCCTCTTTAGCTAACTTTTCTATTAAGCCTTTAAAAAGGGTTTCTACTCCACCAACATTGGGGTAGTAATTTTCCAATACGAATAATATTCGCATCAATTTAAATTTTAAGTTGCTCTTTCAATTCGTTGAGTTCAGCTTGTTTATCTGCTAGTGCCTTACTTTCTATGGCTTGCCTTCTAATTAATTCGGTTATTCGCATTTCTAATCTTTCTATGGAAGAGGACAGATAAAAAATAAAAAGAAATATTAAACCCAAAGCAACAAAAATAATAGCATTCGGCAGGCTTTTAAAGCCTAGCAAGGTTGCCATGCTCTTAGCAATTTCATTGGGTATAATTGCCAAAATCATAACAATAATCCAAAAAATTAACCAAATAACGGTGCTGGTTACCGTTCTTCTTTTTCTTGAATATTGCAAAGAAGTTCTTACCAAAAAAAATATACTGATAAGCGGTACTAGCCATTGGTAAATTTCTAATTCCATATTAATAATGTGAATATGCTATCCCTTAAATTTATATAAATGTATAATTAAAATTTATGTAAAGATGCATTTCAATATATTGCAATACGCTTTAATTTGAAAATGCCTTTTTTTATTCTACTTTTGGGTTTTTTGTATCTTAATAAAAAATTTTGGTCTAAAGGTACGCAATTAAAACGAAGCGATAAAAACGAAAAATAACATAATTGAAAAGGATATACAATATTACACTAATCCTATTTGCTGCATTTTGGATCATAATTGTTTTTTTTGATTATTGGCAAAAGCATCCTTTATACTTTCATGCCATTGAAAAGTTTAAATATATTGGCTTATTAATTTTTTATGGATTATTTATTGGTGCTACTACTTTTTTTCTACACAGCAATATCAAGGTTGTACAAAGGCTAAAGAAATATGTAAATTGGCTTAGTGTTTTAAGCACCATTATCTTATTAATGTTAATTAGTTTATTTGCGTATATTAAACAAGTAAATATACTCAACTTAAAAATTAATAAAATAAAAATAATTGATGGTATTGGTATTGGCAACATATTTCATTTTTTAGGTGGTTTTTTTACTGTTTTTTTGGCAACCTTTTTTGTTGTATTTACGGCACGTTTGTTAGGTAACTTAGTTTGTCAATTGTTAGAATTGAAAAACGACAAACCCATTGAAGCAATTGTTGATATCAGCATTGGTATTATGTTAATAACAAGCCTTATTTTTTATCTGGGTGTTTTTTCGCTCTTACAATCGTATATTTTATTTCCAGTATTTCTGCTAATAATATTACTTAATTGGAAAAAAGGAATAGAAATATTGGCTAGTTTAATTAGACCCATAAAAATGCCAGATAATTTAAATTGGATGGGCGGTATGGCTATTGCTTTTATGTTGATTATTACAGCCATAAATTTCAATCAGATTTTACGACCAATACCAACCGGTTTTGACGCATTAACCACCTACGTAAATTTACCACGCTTATTAAACGATCATGGTTCGCTAGTTAGTGGTTACCAACCACACAATTGGTCTTTATTTATGTCATTAGGCTTTATCTTGTTTAATATGACTGAGGTTACTTTATGTCTCTCTTTAATTGGCGGCTTACTCAGCATAGCAGCAATGTATTATTTGGGTACACATTGGCTTAAAATTAATGTTAACTATGTTTGGTTAGGTTTAGCTGCTTTTTATTTAACCCCAACCATTGTCCATCAATCGAGTAAAGAGTTAAAAGTCGATCTCGGTTTATTGTTTATTCAATTAAGCATTCTTATTATATTTATTATATGGTATAAAAAACAGAAAACATCATCAGACACTGAAGAAACAACGCTGCTTAAAGACACTAACGAAGAAAAAATGCTTAAACCTAAAAAAATTACCCCAACACCTTATTCATTCGGTTTTTTAAACAAAATACATCAGTTGAAGCCAATTATGCTACTACAAAATTCGCATTATAAATACATGATTATCTTAGGCTTATTAACCGGCTTTGCTTTGGGTATTAAGCTCACTTCGGTATTTGTAATGTTGGCAATATTATCGGGCATTTGGATACTTCAACAACGCACACTTGGCTATTTCGCTATTTTCTTTCTATCAGTATTTGTTCTATTATTAGCCAAAGTTGATAATACCGGAGGATTGCGAATTTACCATTTAAGTGCAAGCATTGTTCAATGGCTATGCCTTGTAGTTGGGTTGGTATTACTTGGCATCGAGTTTTTCAATAATCGCCAACTATTTACTAAAAAATTTTTCAATTCATTAATTTATGGTTCTATTGTTGTTTTAAGTTTTATGCCCTGGGTAGCTAAAAACTATTACGAAACCAATTCAACTGATGTAAGTGTATTGCTCAATGGTAAACACATAGGTCCACCGGTATCAGTTGAAATGTTGGATAAAAATTGGCGAAAAGTTAAAAAATAATTTGTGACAGAACGATTTGTTAAAATAGTATTAGTTAGTGTATCGGTTTTGTTGGCGGTTACTGTATTTCAAACAGCCTATGCACAGCCTAAAAAAAATACAGCGCAAGTTGAAAAGCAGCAAGGCAAAATAAAAGGACAAGCAGCAATACAAAAAGAATTAATTTTTGAAGAAATACAACGCTACTTAGGTTACGAAACACTACCCACCCGATATTTAAGCATACCTTATGATGTTACTATGAATGCCAATGTGGATGCCTATTATGTTGAAATAGGCTTCTTAATGCTAATGTTTATTCCCTTAATGCTGCTTATTGGTTTTAGAAAAAAACCTTTAATAGGATTTGGTGTTATGTTTCTTACGCTTTTCTTATTTGTAATAAGCACAGCCAACGGGATTTTAATGAAAGATAAGCTAGTTAGAATTGCCATAAATGAACAAACACTATCTAAAGACCTTTCAAATATTGATGCATCAAAAAGTTCGATGGATTTTGTAGACTATTTTATGATTCATGTTTACAATATTACCTATCAACTATATACACCTATAGAAAATATTTTACTTACCTTTTCTGGTAAAAAAGATTATGTTACCTATCCATTTTTGGTTTTTGTTTTGTTTCCTCTATTGTTCGGCATTTTATATTTATTTTTAAAAGAGCGAAGTTCGTTAAAACAAATAATGGCTTATGCCGTTTTATTGTTCGCCTTTTTGTGGATGATGTTTGCCGCCGGCATTATATGGTATGGCTATCTAGTAATGGCAGTTTCGTTTGTTTTTATGGCAGCTTTCTTTTCTAAAAAATTTGAAGGACCTGCCAAATACATAAAATATGCTTTTGTAGGTATAGTTTTAATATGGTTATGTTTAACTTTAGTATTACGCATCTCTAATATCTATAATTTAGATCAATCTGCAGGAGTCCATTTTTTTGATGCGCCAATAGTAAAATATCAACTGGGTGAAACTGATAAAAAAGGAAAAAAGTTTAGCGAAGAAGATTTGATACAAAATTATTTTCCTGGATTAAATACCGCTTTAAAAGGCATTAATAGAAATGGAAATGATAGTTATGTATATAGTATAGGTACAATGTTTCCTTATTTTGTTAAGAAAAATAATCAACGTATCTTTAACGACAATTTATTAGCTTTATTCCAAGCAGTATTAGACCGCTATAACAGCGATAAAGTTGAGGTGGTACAAGTGTTAAAAGCCTTTGGCTTTCGTTATATTCTTATTAACTTAAAGTTACATAAAATTGATAAAACACCTGAAAAGTCAGTTACTCAAAAATATATTAACTTTATGAATTTTATTTATCAAAACCCTGGCATGGAATTAATTGCAACCGACCGTTTGATAATGGTAGATGAAAAATTAAGCTATGGGATGTTTGGTGACATAAAAAGTGAAGGCTCTTATGCTATATTTAAAATAAAGTAGATTAATCTTGTATTATTAAATTGAAAGATGTTGTTTACATAGTAATTCCTGCGAAAGATGAAGCCGGTAGAATTGGTGGAGTATTGCATCAGATTTTAGATAATGGTTATACCAATATTGTAGTGGTAAATGATGGTAGTACGGACAAAACCGCTTTAGTAGCAAAAAGTTTTGGTGTAACGGTGTTAGATCATCTGATTAATTTAGGAGCAGGTGCTGCCACTCAAACCGGCATTGAATACGCGATTACACAACAAGCAGAAATAATTGTTACCATTGATGCCGATCACCAACATATGCCTTCCGATATTGATTTATTGGTTAAAAGCCTTCAACAAAAACAAGCCGATATTGTAATTGGCAGCCGCTTTTTAAACAAAAGTAATCATATCCCTTCCACCCGTATTTTATACAACAAAATTGCTAACATAATTACTTATTTGGTAACGGGTATACTGGTAAGCGATAGTCAGTCAGGTATGAAAGCATTTACAGTAGAATTTGCTGAAAAATCAAAACTTAACTTTAATGGTTTTGAATTTAGCGTAGAAATGATTCGTAATATAAAGGTTAATAAAGCTCGTTTTGAAGAAGTACCTATTAATGTAATTTATACAAAGGATACCTTAAGTAAAGGGCAAAATTTATTAACCGGCATTCGGATGCTTAGAAAAATACTTTGGATGAGCCGTTGGTAGTTTGGTGAAGAAAAATCCAGATTTCAAAATCCATATATTTAAATTTTCGGGAACTTTATAAATACATAAAAAAAGCCGGCAATAAATTTTGCTGCCGACTTTTCAAATTTCTTTCGCTATATGTATTGTACTACTATTTATTTTTCCATTGTCAAAATATCTTCATATTGCTTGGCATCACCTAACACTTCAATAGCTTTTAACACTTCTTCATCTCTATCTAACGAGGCTTGTATTTTACCTTTGCTGTAATAGTATCGACTAATAATCTCTAACTCCATCAGGTTTTTGATTTCCTCTTTGTGTTTTTGAATATCATTTTCTTTATCGTGTTGTATTTTCTTCTCTAAATCAGCTAAATCAACTTTTACCGCTTCGTAATAATTTTCGTCTTCGGTACTTTTCTTTAAATTCTTCAACAACTTTTCGCTTTTAGTTTTATAGTCATATTTTTTATCACTGATAAAAGTTACAAAATCCTCAAAGTCTTTATCGGAAAGCTCAAAGTCTTTAGCCGAACTAATTGAATCATGGGCTAAAACATAATCGGTTGCAAAGTCAAAAATATGATGATTGCGTAGTAAGCTGTTGGTAATATTGGCATATTTTTTTCGCTCAATTTTAATATCTGGTTCAATGCCGCCGCCGTCATAAACCGTTCTACCATTTTTGGTTTTAAATGCTGTTCGTAACGAATCGGGCATTTTAGCCACTTCTCCATCTTTACCTTTTTCGGCATAATTAATGGCTTGTATGCACCTACCGCTGGGTATATAATATTTGGCTGTAGTTAACTTTAATTTTGAGTTATAGCCTAAATTTTTGGTGGACTGTACTAAGCCTTTACCAAAAGTACGTTGCCCAATAATTACACCGCGGTCATAATCTTGTGTTACCCCCGAAACAATTTCTGAAGCAGAAGCAGAACTTTTATTCGTTAAAATAACCAAGGGAATTTCTGCATCTGTCGCTTCTCTTTTGGCTTTTAAGGTTTTATCCCATTCGGCAATTTTACCTTTGGTAGAAACAATTTCTAAATCTTTGTCTACAAAAATATTTGATACGTGCCGGGCTTCTTCCAACAACCCACCAGGATTACCTCGTAAATCAAACACCAAACCTTTTACGTCGTTTTCTTTTTTCAATTGATCGTATGCTTTTATTACCTCGTTGCTACATTTTTGCGTAAACGAATTTAATTTTATATACGCAACATCCTCATTTAACATTCCAGCATAGGGCACACTTGGTATTTTCACTTTTTCCCGCACTAACTTTATGGGTATATCTTTAGGTTCGCCGGGGCGTTCAATTTTAAAGTTGACTTCTGTACCGGGTTGACCACGCAAAATTTTACTTACTTCATCGGTATTTTTACCTTTTGCCGTTTTTCCTTCAATTTCTTTTATACGGTCTCCTGCCTTCAAACCGGCTTTATCTGCCGGAAAGCCTTGGTAAGGCTCGGATATTACTACCCAATCGCCTCTCTTTCTAATAGCTGCACCAATACCACCATATTTGCCGGTCGTTTGCATTTTATAGCCTTCAATTTCTGCTTCAGATATGTAGTTGGTGTAAGGATCTAACGATTTTAACATCGCATCAATACCTTTGCGCATAATGTCTGCCGGTTCAACATCATCAACATAATAGGTATTTAATTCTTTATATAAAGAGGCGAAAATGTCTAAATTTTTAGAAATTTCGAAGTAGTTGCTTTTAAAACTGAACAAGCCTGCCGAAACTAGTGCAACCAAAGCTATAACAGTCCATTTTTTAAATGAATTCTTCATGTAATTCTATAATTTTTTAACTAAGATACTATATTGACGAAAAATTGCAAGATTTGTTTTGTAAAGTCTGACAAAAAGCTGCAAGATTCATTTTCTCGGTTGGTATTGGTTTTCGTTTCGGGTCAACAATTTCTGGATAGAAGGCAATCGCATAAAAATATTTTGTGAACAGTCATCAATTGTTAAGTATGCTTCAATAAATACAGTTTAAATTGTAGTCTCCATTGGGTTGAAACCAACCTTTTGAGTTCTAAAGGAACGATATCTTGGTGGAATAACAATGTAACAAAACTGGTAGCTACGGAGGAGCGGCACACTGTTTAATTATAATGAATAAACCAATACATTTTGCCGATGAGGTATCGCTCCGCGGGAGCTTACCTGTTTTAATTTTTTTCTACCAAGGTTTTACTCCGCCGGAGTAAGGCAATTGTAAAAATTACAGTTAAGTTCCCGAGGAGCGGCACACTGTTTAATTATAATGAATAAACCAATACATTTTGCCGATGAGGTATCGCTCCGCGGGAGCTTACCTGTTATAATTTTTTTCTACCAAGGTTTTACTCCGCCGGAGTAAGGCAATTGTAAAAATTACAGTTATCATCAATCAATTTTATTTTAACACCAATAAATAAAATAACCAACGTTGTGTTTTTTATGCGATTG
>CALHDG010000078.1 GCA_938023075.1 uncultured Chitinophagales bacterium | reverse complement strand
AAATCAAATCAAAGGGAATGTCAACATCAATAGATTCAATTTTCAAAACTTCGTTAGATGCTTCATATCGAGTAAACCGCCACATATTTTTATCACCCCTTGTAAAAACGTCAACCTGCTTTTTATCTTGAGCTACTAAAAAATACTCTTTTAAACTTGGCACTTGTTGATAAGAATAATACTTATCGCCTCTGTCGTAACTTTCAGTACTTTCTGATAATACCTCAACAATTACCGTTGGGTTAGTAATCGATTCTTTTTCGGCTGTAGACCGTTCAAATGCACCACAAACTACCATAGCATCTGGATATACAATTTTGTTGCTTACTTCAATATGCAAACGGGCATCGCTGTTAAAAGTTTCACACATTGAATTTTTTGAAAGTAATCGGCTATCCAGTTGTCCAATTATATTGGTGCTAATTTTACTATGGTTAATAGTTACTCCAGCCATCGCAAAAATCTGACCATCGTGGTATTCATATTTTTGATCTTGCGCTTTACTTATTTTAATATATTCTTTGATGCTTATATTATTTAATGTAGCAGCTTGCATAAGTACAATTCTTGTTCAACTGTAAATATACAACAAAAGTAATTTATGAGTTTTCAATAAATGCTTCTTCCAATATTAAGCACCTTTTTCATACTTTTGGGATTTGATAATATTAAACAGAAAAATGATCTAGCATCTGAAATCTGACTTCTGAAATCTAAAAAAAATAAAAACATGAAACAAGCATACATTATAGACGGATTAAGAACAGCCTTCGGCAAATTCAGAGGGAGTTTGTCAACTATTCGTACAGACGATCTGTTGGCAAAAGTGATAAAAAGCCTAACCGAAAAAAACGCCAACATTCCCTTATCAGCTTATGATGATGTGGTGATCGGTTGTGCCAACCAAGCCGGTGAAGACAATAGAAATGTTGCCCGAATGAGTTTATTGTTAGCAGGTTTACCTTGGTCGGTACCCGGCGAAACCATTAACAGATTATGTGCTTCGGGCATGTCGAGCATTATACATGCCAACCGCGCCATTAAAGCCGGTGATGCCGATATAATGATTAGTGGAGGAGTGGAACATATGACAAGAGCACCGTTGGCAATGTCAAAATCTGCTCGTCCTTTTGGGGGAGACAACAAGGTGTACGACACCAGTTTTGGTTGGCGTTTTGTTAATCCGGCAATGGCAAAATTATATGGCACCGAAGCTATGGGCAACACCGCCGAAAATTTAGCCGAACTATATAACATTAACCGGGCAGACCAAGATCGGTTTGCCTATTGGTCGCAAATGAAGGCTAGCAAAGCACAACAATCGGGCAGGTTGGCTAAAGAGATTATGGCAGTTGAAATTCCACAAAGAAAAAAAGACCCCATCATTTTTGAACAAGATGAATTTATTAGACATGATACTAACGTAGAAGCGTTAGCTAAACTGAGAACTGTTTTTAAAGAAAATGGAACAGTAACTGCCGGCAATGCCAGCGGCTTAAATGATGGCGCAGCGGCAGTTATTGTAGCTTCTGAAACGGCAGTGAAAAAGTATAATTTGCAACCCTTAGCTCGAATTGTAAGCTCAGCTGTAGTAGGTGTAGAACCGCGTATTATGGGCATTGGTCCGGTTGAGGCAAGCAAGCGCGCCTTACAAAAGGCTGGCATTAATTTAAAGGATGTAGGTATTATTGAACTCAATGAAGCTTTCGCTGCACAGAGTTTAGCCTGCATCCGTCAATTAGGTTTAGCTGATAACGATGAGCGAGTTAACCCTAATGGTGGAGCTATCGCCATTGGTCATCCATTAGGGGTTTCGGGTACACGCATTACCCATAGCTTATCCTTAGAAATGCAATTGCAGAATAAACAATATGGCTTAGCTACTATGTGTATTGGCGTTGGGCAGGGTTATGCTGTGGTGTTGGAGAAGGTGTAGGCTAATAATCTACATAAAAAAATCATATATTTCAACTCACGGAAAACCGTGATTTTTTAAAAATCATTATTTTCATTGCCTAATTGGTTTTACTTTTGAAGTTGAATCAATCAAAAAAGCATGTACACAATGGATAAGATATTGAATATAGCCATAGCTGAAGACCACCAAGTAATGATTGACGGATTAACCGCATTGTTAGAAGAGTTTGACGACCTAAAGGTTACCATAAAAGCCAAAAATGGAGTTAAGCTGTTAGAGCAATTGGAAACCCATCAACCCGATGTGATTTTGATGGACATTAATATGCCAGAAATGAACGGTATTGATGCCAGTTTAAAAGTAAAAGAAAAATATCCTAAAACCGCAATTATTATATTATCGATGTTTGACGATATAAAACTGATAAAAGAATGTTTAAAAGCCGGTGTAGATGGTTATCTGCTAAAAGAAACCGGTATTGACGAACTGAAAGAAGCCATAACCAATGTAGCCAACGGAGAAACGCATTTTAGCAAGCCCGTAGCACAAAAAATTTTACAACGAAAAAACAAAGAAAAACCCCGTAAATCTAATTTTAAACCAGCCGATTTACCGCTTACGCTAACACCACGCGAAATTGAAGTACTACAATTAATTTGTGAAGAATACACCAGCAACGAAATTGCCGCCGAGTTATACGTTAGCGTCAACACGGTCGAAACCCACCGGCGCCACCTAATGGAAAAAACAAAAAGCAAAAATATAGCCGGATTATTCCGTTATGCCTTGCAGCATAATTTATTGTTGCAAAGTTAAAAACTAAGTTCTTTATTTTAGAAGCAAAACCTATGGCGGTATTTAGAAAAGGGCTACCCGCTATCCACTCAAATGCTACGCCAACGCATCATGCCTGCGCTTCAGGTAGCATAACCGTTGCTATCGGGGCTAGGCTTCTAACCTTGCTCGTATTCATTAACGTTTCATCATAAATAGAATAATAAATTTGAGATAACAAAATAACTAAAGTAAATACTGCGTTTATGATCATAAGAAAAGTGGCTATCCGTCTACGCCCGGGCAATAGTAAAAAAGGAAGATACTGCGCAAATAATTCCGCTCCACTACATATATTTCGCAGCATGACGGTTGTAGTACCGATAACCGTCATGCTGCGATTCAATGCGTAACTTTGAATGCGCAGTATCTTCCGCAGTGTAAACCCATTGAAATTTATTTGTGTCGGTATTAGACGCGTAGCCAGCAAAGTTTTACACAAAGCAGACAATTTAAGTTTGGATTAAAAATAATATTTGCTTAATATAGTGCTTTGAATTAATTTCAATTATCAAAATTTAAAAAAGTAACATTATGATACGTAGAATAATTGGAGATTTACCATCAGCCATACTGTTTCTAATAATCGGTTTGGCACTTTTATTTTATGGCATTTCAAACGATTCCAGCATACTCGCTAAAATTGTATGCACCTTGCTTGGGGTAATTTTAACCCTCGTAAATGCTATGAATTTAATATGGATTCTCTTTTTTGACGGAAAGGAAGATTCTGCGAAAGCACTTGCCGCAAATCCATACAGTAAAAAATACAATTTAGTAGATATGGATAGGTGGATTACACCATTAGCTTTAACAGGTTTAGTTTTAGCCACCGGTTTAACATTTATGGCATTTACTTGGGAAGAAACAGATGTGCAAACTGTTGATTTAGGTGACTTAATTTTACCCGATGACATTGAAATTGAACCACCAAGTACAGAGCAAAAGCCACCACCTCCGCCACCGCCGCCACCGCCACCGCCACCGCCAAAGTTAGAGATTGTAGAAGATGAAGTAGTGGTAGAAGATGAGCCGGTAATTGAAGAAGTGATAGTAGAAGAAGAAGAAATTATTGAAATACCAGATGTTGAAGAAGTTGTAGAAGAGGTAATTGAAGAAATTATTGAGGAAGAGCCTGAAGTAGTAGAAGAAGAGCCAGAAATTTTCACTATTGTGGAAGAAATGCCAAAATTTCCTGGTGGAGATATTGAACTGTTGAAATATTTTGGTAGCGGTATCAAATATCCGCCTATTGCCAAAGAAAATGATATACAAGGCGTCGTGGTACTTGGCTTTACCGTTCAAGAAGATGGTTCTATTGCTGATTTAGAAGTAATTAGAGATATTGGTGGAGGATGTGGCGAAGAAGCCATGCGTTTGGCTAAAACCATGCCTAAATGGACGCCAGGCAAGCAAAGAGGTAAAGCCGTAAAAGTTGCCTTCAAACTACCAGTACGATTTAAATTAGAGTAATATATTCATAAAATAATTTTTAAAAGCTATCTTATATATTAGATAGCTTTTTTTATGCCCGCATTATTGGAATATCGTTTGAAAAAGATAAAAGAATCAGTACATATGGTAATTTTATTTTTTTCTCATCTCATTATACTTATCTTTGTGTAAAATAATTATTGACATGAATTTATCTCTTGAGAAACCTTTGATTATATTTGATATTGAAGCTACCGGTGCAAGTGTTTCAAAAGACCGTATAATTGACTTGGTGATGCTTAAAGTACATCCTGACCAACAAGAAGAAACCCGTACTTGGATTGTGAACCCCACCATTCCTATTCCCTTAGAAGTTTCAGAAATTCATGGATATTATGATAAAGATGTAGAAGGTAAACCCACCTTTAAAGAAGTGGCTAATGAAGTCATTGAATTTATTGGTGATGCCGATTTTGCAGGGTATAACAGTAACCGTTACGACATTCCATTGTTGGTAGAAGAATTGTTGAGAGTTGGTATTATATTAGATATGACAGGCAGAAAAACCATAGATGTGATGCGAATATTTATGAAAAAAGAACAGCGTACCTTAGAGGCAGCTTTAATGTTCTATTGTAAAAAAGAATTGGTGAATGCGCATACAGCAGGTGCAGATGTTGCGGCTACCTATGATGTATTAAAGGCACAGTTAGATCGCTATGAAGATTTGGAAAATAAATCAGAATTTTTACACGAATTCTCGAAAGATGGTGATTTTGTAGATTATGCCCGAAGAATGTATGTTAAAGAAGATGAAGTATATTTTAATTTTGGTAAACACCGCCACAGAAGAGTAGAAGATGTGTTGGAAGTTGAACCTCAATATTATAGTTGGATTATGAATAATGATTTTCCATTAGACACCAAAAACAAATTAAAACAACTTAAACTTTCCTTTGATTTTAAAAAAAGGTAATCATCTAAACTAATTTAACAAGTATTATATATCACTTTATATTTTTCTCATGTATTTTTGATAATACTACTATCTTTGAAATTGAATCAAACCTAATTATACCAAAAATTGTCAGACGCTTTAGTTATTATACCAACGTATAACGAAAAAGATAATATTGCTGCTATTATAGAGGCAGTGCTATCTATGCCTAAAGCATTTCATATTTTAGTTATAGATGATGGTTCGCCCGATGGTACGGCAGCTATTGTAAGAGAAAAACAAACTCAACACGCCGGTCAAATTTTTATTGAAGAACGTAGCGAAAAGTCGGGCTTAGGTACCGCCTATATTTTGGGTTTTGAATGGGCAATTGAAAAAGGCTATGACTATGTTTTGCAAATGGATGCCGATTTTTCGCATAACCCGAAAGACTTGCAGCGTTTATACAGTGCTTGCTTTCACAATGAAGTAGATTTGTCGATTGGTTCGCGCTATGTACAGCATGGCAAAATTAAAAATTGGCCCCTGGATAGAAAGTTACTGTCTTACCTCGCTTCGCTATATGTGCGCTTAATTACATGGATACCGGTAAAAGATACCACTGCCGGTTTTGTTTGTTATCGCCGAAAAACCTTAGAAAGTATCAACCTTGAAAAAATAAAATTTGTGGGTTATGCTTTTCAAATAGAAATGAAATTTGCTGCTTGGAAAAGTGGTTTTAATATAGTTGAAGTGCCCATCACTTTTACCGACCGGGAACTAGGCGAATCGAAAATGAGTATGCATATTTTTAAAGAAGCCCTGTTGGGGGTTTTACAAATGCGCACTGGTTATTATAAAGCTGCTTATTTAAAATAGTTGAATACGCCCAGCTACTATGAGGGACTGCCGCCCGCAAACTAACCCTGATTGCAGCGGTTATGCTATTTGACGCGCAGGCTTTGTGCATTGGCATAGCATTTGAGCGGAAAGCAGGCTGCGCCTTTCCACAAACCTTTCCCTTTCGTTTCAAATAAAAAATTAAAGAATTTAATATATTTTAATTTGCTTTTATTTTTTTAACTAAAGAACGGACAATTTTACCGGCAACGTTAATGCCGGTTGCCGTTTCAATACCTTCTAAGCCGGGCGAAGCATTCACCTCTAAAATTAAGGGACCTCTATCGGATATGAGCATATCTACCCCTGCAACATCTAAGCCTAATACTTTGCAGGCTTTAATGGCGGCTCTTTCGTACTTGTCATCTAACTGTATTTTTTTTGCAGTTGCGCCACGATGAATGTTGGAGCGAAACTCCCCCTCAGGGGCGGTGCGTTGCATGCTGGCAATTACTTCGCCGTCGATAACAATAGCTCTAATATCGGTGCCGGCAGACTCTGCAATAAACTCTTGTACCATAATACGACATTTGAGTTTGTTAAACGCCTCAATTACCGAAGTCGCCGCTTTTTTGCTTTCCGCCAAAATTACGCCTAAGCCTTGCGTACCTTCTAATAGCTTAATGACTAAGGGCGCGCCTCCTACCGATTTTATCAATCGATCAGCATCGGAAGAGTAATTGGTAAAGCCGGTTTTTGGTAAGCCCAAGCCCGATTTTGAAAGCCATTGCAGGCTTTGCAATTTGTCGCGCGTTCTAATTAGTGCCTGCGAATTAATGGTTGTCATCACGCCCATCATTTCAAACTGCCGCACTACCGCCGCGCCATAATAGGTTACCGATGCTCCAATACGGGGTATAATTCCATCTAACATATCTATCGATTGTTCGTTGTAATATACTTGTGGATTGCCTTTTTCAATCAGCAACTTACATTTCAAAGGCATTAATACATTGGTTTTTAAATGTTGTTTCTGCGCCTCTTCCAATAAGCGCGAGGTTGAGTATAAATGCCGGTTTTGTGATAAAATGCCTATGTGCATTGTTTCATTTTCCTTTTATATGATATATTTTTACGGGCAACATTTACCGTAAATCTTTTTTTTAAGAGTTGCCTACCCAACAAAATAGGGTAGCGCATATTTGAGCGGTTGGTTAGCGATAAACTGATGGGGTAGGTCTTTCCAAACAACACAATTATACTTTCAATTACATATCGTTCTTCGTACAAACCATTGCTGCTTTTAATATTTTTTAAAGCATATTGTTCGGCATAAAGTTCCATGTTTTTGTTGGATTTTCCATCGGCAACTGAAAGTTTAAATTTTATTTGCTTTTTACCGTCTTTTTCTAATTCTTCAATCTCATCGCAGTGGATGGCAGAGGTGTAGGCACCCGTATCAATCTTCACTTCCATATTATGCAAGTTTAATGCTGGAAAGTCGGCTTTGTCAATTCTGCCGATGGTTTTTAATTTTCGTTTTTTCTTTTTTAGTGTCATCGTTATATTTGAGTATTTCTAAATGAAGTAATCTAAATATGGATGTTGAAATCATATTTTGTAATAATTATAAAAGAATAAGTAATTTCTAAAATCGTGGGAAGATAATGGTGATCATGATTTTTGAATTATGAAACTCTTCTCGTATCAACCTATTGAAGAAATCTTGTAATCCTCCTTCTGTTGGTACAATAGAATGTGAGTAATTATCGCAACACCGCTCCCAACTCATTGGCTAAGTTTTTAATCAACTTATTCATCGCTTTGTCTACTTCTTTATCGGTCAACGTTTTGCGGTCATCTTGAAAATAAAAACTGACCGCATACGATTTTTTGCCTTTGTCAATGTTATCGCCTTTATAAATATCAAACAGGTTCACTTCTTTTAAAATATGTTTAACCGTTTTTTGGCTGATCTGTTCAATCTGCCCATAAGTAATACCTTCCTCAATGGTTAAAGATAAATCGCGGCGTACTTTTGGATATTTGGGAATTGCCTGAAATTGAATTTGTTGCTTTTGTGCCAATTTTGCCACTGCCGACCAATTGATGTTGCCATACATCACCGCTTGTTTCACATCAAAATAAGTAGTAATGGCTTTTTTAATTAAACCAAAAGTAGCTAACGTTTTATTATTTTTTTGGTAAGATAAATTATAGTCAAAATATGCTTCGGTTTCATCATTTACGGAATAATCATCAATGCCTAATTGACGTAAAATTTGTTCAATACTGTTTTTAATATGATAAAAATTAAACGGCTTTTTATCACTTTCCCAACTTTCGTTATTGGCTTGCCCGCTTAAAAACAGCGACAGGTTTTCTGTTTCTGCATAAGCCGCTTCTTCTTTCCAATAGGTTTTCCCAAATTCGAACAAGGCAACATTATTATTTTGCCGGTTAATATTATGTCTAATATTTTCTAGACCGGAGAACAGCATCGTACCGCGCATCACATCCAAATCGGCATTTAAATTATTTAATAAGGGTACAATATTTTTGCCTTCCCAATTATGATCATGATAATATTTAGCATTGGAAATAGATAAATTCATCGCCTCCACAAAACCATTAGACACCAAGTAATCGGACACTTTATTTTGTAAAGTTTGTTTACTTGGGGTTTTGGTATAGGATAAAGCGGATTGTACTTTTTCGGGCACGGGCACTTTGTTAAAACCATAAATGCGTAAGACTTCTTCTACAATATCGGCTTCGCGCAACACATCGTATTTATTGGTAGGCACTTTTACTTCAATGGTATTTTCGGTAGTGCCCTCTACTTCCATATCCATCGCCAATAAAATATTGATGATCTCATTATCGCTTATGTCATCACCAATTAATTGTCTAACCCTATTTAAATTTACGGTTATGGTTTTTGGTAAGATGGTTTCTGGATATACATCTACAATTTGAGTGGTAATTTCAGCACCCGCTAATTCCTGCATTAATAAAGCTGCTCTTTTTAAAGCATAGACAGAAATATTGGGATCCACTCCTTTTTCAAAACGTTGCGCGGCATCGGTGCGTAACGAATGTTTAAACGATGTTTTACGCGTATTAATCGGCTCGAAGCAAGCACTTTCTAAAAAAATGTTTTTCGTATCATTAGTAACCCCCGATTTTAAGCCACCAAAAACACCGGCAATACACATTCCTTCTTTTTCATTACAGATTACCAAATCGTCACCCGTTAATTTATATTCTTTTTCATCTAAAGCCAAAAAAGGCGTACCGGCTTTCAAGCTTTTAACCAACACCTGATTACCCATAATTTTATCTGCATCAAAAGCATGTAGCGGTTGCCCTAATTCGTGCAATATAAAATTGGTAATATCAACCACATTATTAATGGGGCGAACACCAACGGCGGTCAAACGGTTTTTTAACCAATTGGGCGATTCTTTAATAGTTACCTTACTCAAATACAAACCGGCATAGCGTTGGCATTTATCTTTATCAACAATCTTAACCGAAACAGGCGCTTTTTTTGTTGCCTCAGGAAATTGATGAACTTCTGGCATGTTGACCTTACCGGTATATCCATGATTAATTTGTAAAGCTGCTTTTAAATCTTTAGCAACCCCAGTATGGGAAAACGCATCAGAACGATTGGGTGTTAAACCGATGTCAATAATATAATCTTGCTCTACTTCAAAAATTTCATGGATGGCTTTGCCCGGTTTATTATCATCGGCTAAAACCATTATGCCGTCATGACTTTTCCCTAAACCAATTTCATCTTCGGCACAGATCATGCCTTGCGAAGCTGCTCCGCGTATCTTAGCTTTTTTAATGGTAAAAGGTTCGCCCTCTATTGGATGAATGGTAGTGCCGACTGTTGCCACAATTACTTTTTGTCCGGCAGCTACATTGGGTGCGCCACAAACGATATCTAACGGAGTATCCTCCCCAACATCAACTTTGGTAACTTTCAGTTTGTCGGCATTGGGGTGTTTTTCGGCAGATAACACGTGACCGACTACCAAACCTTTTAAACCACCGGGCACACTTTCCCAAGCTTGCAGCCCTTCTACTTCGAGACCAATATCCGTTAAAATTTCACAAAGTGCTGTTGGTGTTAACTCAAAATCGATATACGTTTTCAGCCAATTGTATGATATTTTCATGCTTTTCTTTTTCTACAAAAAATTAGTTGGCAAAGATAAGTTTTTGCAATCGAAAATTGGGCAATGGGATACAGATTCCTTAGAGTCCTTTTTTATTATGAGACTCTGAGGCGAGTCGGATCTTTTTCGAGAGACTCTATGTGGTAAATGGTTCCATTATGTGCCTTAAAAATGACTTTGTCTAACAAAAAATGTAACTTTGAAGAAAAATTTTAATAGTAGAAAGAGAGCTTAGGAACGAAATAAGTCAAATAATCTTAAAGCTTCCAGAAAATCAGTTGAAGCCTATTTTAAATTATTTGCGACAAATTGAAGATGCCTCGCCGGACGAATTAGAGACTACAAAGTTAGTACAACAGATATTTAAAGAGGATGCCGAATTGCTCAGAAAATTGGCAAAATGATAACGGTTAAGCAAGCTCTTGCTATTCACGAATTAGCTAATTAAAAAATTTGGTTGTATTTAAAAACTGATCTATCCCCGATTTCCAAGCCAACAGCACTAAAGCCCATTGGGTTGTTTAGCAGCTAAGTGTTGTTTTTCGAATGGAAAAATTCGTCATTCAAAATTCAGTGTTCGATATTCGATATTTTTTGGATGACCCTTTAATGAATAACGAATATCGATTAACGAATAATGAATGTTTAATTATCTTTATGTATAAATAAATGACATTCAATATGTAAAAAAGGCACTTAGATAGAATTGTAGCGGTTATCCCGAAGCTTCGGCATTTGAGCGGAAAGCGGGACCACCCTATCTTCAAAGCTCAAAAGTTTCGCTTCGAAAAAAATAAATGCAAAAGTGACAATTACTTTATTGGTTAGATCAACTTGACAAATCATTCAATTAATTTTCAAACAGAAGCCAATAAGTTATTTTCCGCTGTGCTTCTTTCCATTGCCAACTCAATCAATTGATCTAATAATGCCGCATAACTAATTCCGCTGGCTTCCCATAATTTTGGATACATACTAACATTGGTAAAACCGGGCAGCGTATTAATTTCGTTGACGTATAGGTTGCCGGTTTTGGTTAAAAACACATCCACCCGGGCTAAGCCTTCGCAACAAAGTGCCGTATAAGTCTGTATGGCAATTTGCTGAATTTGTTGAATTTGAGCTTCCGTTAAATCCGCCGGAATTTGAATAACTGCCCCATCGGCATCAAAATATTTTGCTTGATAAGAGTAGAAACCGTGCTTTTTATCTACGGCTAACACTTCTCCTAGTAACGAGGCTTGTACCTTATCATTGCCGAGTATGGCACATTCCAATTCCCGTCCTTCAATTTGTTCTTCAATAATTATTTTTCGATCGTATTGAAATGCTAAGGCAACAGCTTCGTCAAATTGTGCTGCTTCACTAACTTTTGAAATGCCAATAGAAGAACCCAAATTAGCTGGTTTGATAAACAAGGGCAAACCCAACTCTTCTTCAATTTTGGTAAAATTGATACTGGTTTTATTACCGAGTGTATAACTATGATATCGAGCGGTATCAATGCCGGCATCTCGCAATAAACGCTTCATCACTTCTTTATCCATGCCAACTGCCGAGCCCAATACCGAAGCTCCCACAAATGGAAGATTTGCCAACTTTAACAAGCCTTGTAAAGAACCATCTTCTCCATATGGTCCGTGAATGATGGGTATAACTACATCAATAATTGGCATTGCCACAGCTTGGTCCATAGCTTGTATAGGTTGTGTTTTATCACCCGGTACAAAATGCAAGGCTGTCAATTTTTCGCTGTCTGCAAAAACGCTTGCTGGTTTTAAGAGCTTTTGTTCCTCTTTAATATAATTCCAAATGCCTTGTTGGTCAACGCCAATTAACAATGGATTATATTTATTCCGGTCTAAACCCTCCACTATATTTTTGGCTGATTGTATAGATATAATATGTTCAGCTGATTTTCCACCAAACAACACGGCTACATTTAATTTTTTCTGCATAACTTTTTAAACTGGAAATTTTAGGTGATTTATAAAATATATATTACTTCGATATTCAGCATTCGTTAATCGATATTTGGTGTTCAATAAAAACAGCATCTTTTGAATATCGTATATCGAACACCCATTTTTGATTTCAGAAGTTTTTCCTTCTTCGATATTCAGCATTCGTTAATCGATATTTGGTGTTCAATAAAAACAGCATCTTTTGAATATCGAATATCCAACACCGATTTTTGAATTCAGAAGTTTTTTCCTATTCGATATTCAGCATTCGTTAATCGATATTCGATGTTCACTTAATAGTCATTCAAAAAATATCGAATATCCAACACCGATTTTTGATTTCAGAAGTTTTTTCCTATTCGATATTCAGCATCAAGAAAATTACAAGGCTGGAGTGACAGATTAAAATTTTCCATAAGAATATAATTTCCAAAAAAAAAAAAATTTTAAAAAGACTATAAAACTTTAAAAAAATCTCAAAATAAAAAATAACTTAAAATTTTGAGAAAAAATTGTATAAAATTGAGCGTCATTCAACGAGGTACAATATTCAGTATTTTTTTTAGTCCAACAATTCCCCTGTCGAGTTACCCCTATTTAGTCATAACCTTTAAAAAATCAGTTAGGTAAATATTAATGAATCTTAAATAAGTGAAAATATATAGATATTAAATCTAGAATGGCTGTAATTCAACTAGTCTACTAATTTCATATTCCAAAGATAATGCTGACATTTTATGGCTATACCTCGTGAATATCATAGCTTACTATTCGCTCATAAACAAAACAATAGGTCATTGTAGCCTAAGGCCACGACATTATTGAAGTTACAGATAACCTATTCATGGCCAGGTACCGTCACAGTCTACTTCGCCCTAACACCAAAAAGCTCACTAAACCAGCTCAATATGGTCACCATGTTAATAACTCTATAAGTGTAAACTGTGTCACTTTATATAGTAAAAGTTGATCATAATGAGAGACTATTTAAGTTGTTTTTTTCTAAAAAATTATATTTGGAAATATTTTATGTTGTGAGAAATATAAAAAATATATTTCTTTAAAAAGTTGAAAAGAATATACATTTTTTTCTTCCTAAAATGTTTAAGAGTATACTTTTCCATTTCAAGAAGTATGATTTTTTTGTGAAAAATATTTTTTAAATACTTTATTTTTTCAAATTTAATTTTTATAATTTCCTTTTCTTAAAATAATATAAATACACAAAAAAGAATGATATGATATTTGAACAGCCACTAAACTAAAGGAAAGGGATCAAACAGGACTCTAAGACAAACTAATAATATCACTTAGGGACAAAAATACAC
>CALHDG010000077.1 GCA_938023075.1 uncultured Chitinophagales bacterium | reverse complement strand
CATTACATAGCGACCTTGCAAGTTGAGGTTGGACAATTCATTTACAGTAAGATTGTTCAAATCACCTACCTTGGTATAGTCGTTAGGGTTGCTGCTATCAACATTACCTACATATACAGAACTATTTTCAATACGGTCTGCACAACAGTCGGTTCTATTATGTATTTTAATAGATGAAATGTCGTAAATATCCAATAAATCTACTCTCCACCAACCTATTTCATTAACCGTATGTGTTGTTGAGCCTTGTCTATACACACCATTAGTATTACCGTCTACTGCTCTTGCGGCTACTCCGTTAAAATCGGTTGAAGATTGGGTGGCAGGTTTGTTTACTGCAATGTTTTGTACCAAATTAGATGAACAATTTTCAGCAGCTCCGGTGTTTACCCAAGCTTGTATCATTGCCAACTCTTCGGCATCTATATTTCCACCAACTCTGTCGTTCATGCTTTGTCCTGCAATAGGCGAGGTACATCCCTCATAACCGGTTTCGGTAATAATACGCACTAAGTTATCAGCAGTAAAAATATTAGTACCACATTTGTTACCTCCTAACATGGCGGCTTCGTAAGTTCGTAAATCTAAACCACCGGCAGCACCACCGCCGTGGCAACCTGTACAACCATTGCTATTAAAAATAGTACTTATTTCCGACCATCCAAAAGCTAAATCATCACAAGGGTCGTTTCCATTTGAAGTATAACCTGCCGGTTGGTTGCAGGCTAATAAGTTAATATCAGGGTTGCCTTGCCCGTCGTTATCAGCATCTAAATACCATTTGGTAGCACCCGGACCGTTACATACTCCGCAGGCATCCAATTCTTCGTAACATACATTTTCATCTACACCAAATCTTACTTCGGCTAATGAAACACAATTGGTATTGTTATGATTATTTTGAACGGTTACTAATATTTTTTGAACAAATTGACCGTTTAAATTGGTAAGAGTTACTCCTCTATAGTTATTAGATTCATTAGCTTGTGGTAAAGTATAAAATCCTTCATTAATCCAATTAACGCCGTCAATTGAATAATCTATAATAATATCTTTTGCTCCGGTAGCACTTTCGCCCCTTTTGTTAGCATTCCAAAAATGAATATCGGTTATGGCTTCAGGTTGGCTAAATTGGTAATTAATCCAATACGAATTACCTCTTAACGGATTTGGATTAGTACGCGTTTCGCACGATACCCAACTATTTTCCCAATAGTTGGTATCATCTACA
This sequence comes from uncultured Chitinophagales bacterium, assembly GCA_938023075.1. Classification (GTDB taxonomy): domain Bacteria; phylum Bacteroidota; class Bacteroidia; order Chitinophagales; family JAHDHT01; genus CALHDG01. The sequence goes on along the minus strand of CALHDG010000077.1, from coordinate 27,392 downwards.
CATTGGCTTTGTACATACAGTTGAAAGCCTCCAACAAACAGTAGTGTAAATAATATTTTGTTTATATATGTCATTTATTATTTAAATTTTTAACACTATGAGTTTATTTACAAAGCCATAAAGCCTATGGGTTGCGTATTAGAAATTGGTTGATAGAAATTTTTAATGTTTGGGTAAATATCTACTAACTGACTATGGTTTACCCCAAACCATAAGGCTAATTCCGAAAAGTATTCATCGCATGAAGTGGTAGGTAATATCCGTCCTGCACCTACATCTAATGGTGCACCGGGGTACAACTCAGGATATGCGCCATAAATTCTTTTACCCTTAACTGCCCCGCCCATAATAAGCGAATGCCCGCCCCAAGCATGGTCCGACCCATCTCCATTTGAAATTAATTTTCTGCCAAAGTCAGACATGGTGAAGGTGGTTACCTGGTCTTCTAAGCCAAGTTCTATCATTGCTTCGTTAAATGAGTGAAGACCGTCATCTAAAGTTCTCATTAAATTAGCGTGGTTGTCTAAAATTTCATCGTGCGTATCATAGCCACCGGCGTTAATAAAAAAGGTTTGTCGTTTTACATCAAAAATATCTCTGGCTTTAATGGTACGGGCTACCATTTTCAACTTATCTGATAAAGAACCTCCACTAAAAGTTGTGGTAACATCTCCGGCAGCAGCCAAAGCCGCATCAAAGGTTACCGAGTTGCCCGTGGCTTTATTAAAACTTTTAGCTAAGGCTTTTTCAAGCACATTAGCGTAATTGTTGGTTACCAAATCTTCAACGGCTTCTCTTTTTAAAGTTTCGTAAAAGCTATTATCGCTGAAATTTTTGATTAACACACTGCCATTATTTTTGCGGGTGATGGCGTAAGGCGAAAGGGTTCTGCCTTTTTGAAACAAGTTCACCCCATCTAATGAAATGTTCATTGATATATCTTGATTGTTATTATTAGCCCGCACAATGTCGGCTAATTTTCCACCCCAACCTAAAGAAGACCTATCGTTGGGTACCGAGGTTTGCCAATGCAACTGTTGGTCGGAGTGAGAGTAAAGCCCTAAGGGTAATTTATTGCCTATTTTTACATCGTTAAGTGTGGTGGGTCTTACCAATGCGCCAACATTTGCTACAAAAGCCAAATTTTCATTTTCGAACAAGGCTTGAGTTTTGGGCAAATTCGGATGTAAACCATATTGTTTTCCATCAGGATTTAAGGGATTAATGGGCAATAATGAATTTTGTTCCAATGCTAAATTGGTTCTTACAGATGCATATTCATTATATTCATCATTTCCGCGTGGTGTTAGCATATTAAAGCTATCATTACCACCTGCTAAAAGTATACAAACCAATGCTTTGTAGCCGGTTGGCTCGTTATTTACAAAGCTAAAGTTTGATTTTGCGGCTGCATTAAGTACCGTCATATTCGTCATACCACTAAGTAGTGATACTGCACCTACATGGGCACAACCCAAACCTAAGCGGCTTAAAAATTTTCTTCTTGATGATTGCTTATGATGATGTTTTGACATCTATATTTATTTTAAATTTTTATTAAAAAAACAACAGGCGCACTTTTGGCAATAATTTAAATTATTAATTAGTATATTATTTTTGAATAAGATAATCTGGTGAAATCATAATAAAATATAATATGTCTTCTACTGCCTGAGTTGGGGTATAGCGATTAGGGTTTTCATTTTCGTTGGCTAATATGTTGTTTTTAATTATTTGCCGTGTAGTGTTTGATAGTTGACCTCTGCACATAATTATATCTATTCTATCTAACAATACATCTATGTTGTTGCGAATATCGTTTTGTATAATGGCAACTTCTTCGGATAAGTCTAAAAATGGTTCGTCATTTCTATTGTTGGTTAAAAATCTATCGCTTCCTCTTGCCGTAAAGTTTTCAAATGGGCGTATCTTAACTGTGTTTTCGGCATAATTTATATAGTTCATACTTGTAGAAGCATTTAAAATGTTAAACTCCGGACTTACCAAGCCAAGCGGTTCAATAATTTCTTGTTCGGCAAAAAACGGAGAAAAGAAATTAAATACTGAGGGCGCACGCATAAAGGTTTGATCCGCATCGAAAATCCCTTGCTGAGAATTATAATCTTTAACCATTAAAATGCCAGAAGGAGAGCTGACATTAAAAGCTTTCCACAATTGCGTAAAACGTTCAATGGGTTGTATCAATTTTCCATTGTGTGGATGATTAATCCAAGCACAGTTTCTGGCTTCAGGGTCTATCAAAATAGCTTCAATTACGGCTTTCATATCACCTCTTACCCCTCGCCCATTATTGTTAAAAACGGAGGCAACGCGGTTTATATATTCAGGTGTAGGATTTGATTTGACAAAATTTTGGATAAGCCTAATTGCCATAAAAGGTCCTACATTTGGGTGGTTAAACAACACATCTAAGGCTTGGCGAATATCTTCCATTCCAGGTTGATTAGGTGGTATTACAGTGCCATCAAGCATTACTTTTTGTCCCAAATCGTGATGCTCTTGATACATTTGCATCGGTAAGGTAGGGTCGTGTCGTCCTACCCACCACTGAAAGTTTCTGTTTCCACTTAAACCAGTAAATACTTTGGCTAACTCTTGTACATCAACTATATCGTAAGTGGGTACGGGGTTACCATTATTGTCTAATTTTAGCGAACCGTCATTATTCAATTCAAACAACCCTACAGTAAATAGTTGCATAATTTCTCTTGCAAAATTTTCGTCTGGCAATTTACCGTTTGACAAATCGGCTTTCTGGTTCCTAAAGTGACTTAAATAATCACCCATGGCTAAGGATAGAGTTACTTCTTCTAAAATATCTCTGTAATTACCAAAAGCATTTTGATACATCAAGTCGTAAAAATTGGCTACATTATTAATATTACCGGTCTTAACTGCAACTACAAAAATTTGGCTGTAGGCAAAAGCTACTTTGTTTCTCAGCACGTCATTGTCATTTAGTACTTTATCATAAAAAGTACCCGATAAAAAAGCCCCATTAACAATATCAGTATTAGGAGTTGTAAGCACGGTATGCGCCCATTCTTTAGTATCGATAAAGTCATCCCAAAATGAGCCTGGGGGCATATTAAATTGTTCTGCTAACCAATTTTTAATACCGGTTTGGGCTACTGCTTCCATTTCGGCATAGTTGGCACCTAATGTAGCCTGAGATAAGAACCTGGAAGCTCCTTCTACATTTGTACGTAGCATAGAGCCATTTAGCGTATTATCATCAATATTAGCATTTTGCTCAGAAGAAGAAGTTACCGTTACGCTTACATTATGCCCTGCCCCAAAATGGTCGGTATACACTCTTTGTGCATTCAGGAAAAAAGGCATAAGAATTAATATAATAATTTTTATACTATGTCTCATTAATTTAATTGATTTAAACTGTATATTTTAATATAATAATATATAACTTGTGTAAGATATTTTAAGCATTTGATAGGGGGCAAGAAAATCGTACGATGACAAATATACATTATTGCCTTTACTAATTACGACTAAAATTATGCCAAATATAATTTTTTCTTGATTTGTTTAGAGAAATGTCTTTGCATTGACAACAAATTTTTCATATATAAATATTTTACACTCTATCAAATTCATGCTGTCGGATATAGTTTGACAAAATTAGAACAATCAATCGTTGGAGCACATCAACCATCTCGAAGGTTCAGGTTGCCTAATCAACTCAGCTCCTACACATTACAAATTTCACTCCTAATTTTCCGACAGCATCAACTTGTATATACTTGATTAGGTTGAATTTTAAACTTTTTGACTAAGGCTTTTGCACTTTTACATCTTCAAAAAATAGCTCCATAATAGCACCACTATGAGGCGATTTTTTGAATCGCCTAAGTATTGAATCAATCAATATTGAAATTGCTTTGGATGCCATTTACCGGAATGTGGTATTTGAGCTTTGATATTCAAATTTGCACTACAACAATCTTCTATACATCATAATCGCATTTTCTAAACCAACATAAATCGCGTCTATCCATAAAGCGTGCCCTATGGAAACTTCTAATAAGCCGGGTATACTTTCTTTAAAAAATTTTAGATTATCTAAGCTTAAATCGTGTCCGGCATTGAGTGCTAAGCCAATTTCCAAAGCATGCTTGCTGGCTTGGGTGTAGGGTTGTATGGCTTTATTTTTATCTGCCTTATATTGATGGGCATATGGTCCGGTATACAATTCAATGCGGTCGGCACCGGCTTGTTTGGCTTTGTCAATTTGATGCAAATCGTTTTCCATAAACAACGAACTACGGATTTTTGCTCTTTTTAATTCGCTCAACACTTCGCTCAAAAATGATTGATGTTTAACAGTATCCCAACCGGCATTACTGGTTAAGGCTCCTGGCGGGTCGGGCACTAAAGTTGCCTGAGTGGGTTTATTAATCAATACCAAATCCATCCACGCTTTTGAAGGATAGCCCTCAATGTTATATTCTGTTCGTACATGCTTTTTCAATTCTGATATATCTCCATAAGTAATATGTCGTTCATCGGGACGAGGGTGAACAGTAATCCCTTGCGCTCCAAAACGTTCGCAATCTTTTGCAATCTGCACTATATCCGGAAAATTACTGCCACGTGAATTGCGCAACAATGCCGGCTTGTTAATATTTATTGAAAGCTTAGTCATCATACTTATAAACTTAATCAAAGTATTTTTGGTTCTTCAAATTTTACATATTTATCTAAATACTGAAGTTAGCTGCCACATTCGTATATATTTTTTTTTGAAGCGAAACCTTGTAGCATTATACTAAGGCGGGTCCCGCTTTCCGCTCAAATGCTATTTTGCCAACGCTTCAAAGCCACGCAAAAATAGCATAACCGCTGCAATCGGGGCTAGTTTAAAAACGTCGGTGCTTCGTAAAAATACAAAAAAAGGCTGGCAGTCGAAAACAGAAAAGTGTAAACCAAAATAATAAATTATTAGCATATTATTAATATTGATTTGTAAAAAAAGAAAGAACGCAGGAACTATTTTTCCATATTTGTAATTATACTGTTAAACAAACTTAAAAAACAATGGCTACTATTGAAATTCTAACTTATCTCTCCATTACAACAGGCGGCATTCTAATTGTATTAATGTTTCTATCCATACTTGGCGGGCTCGATTTAGACTTTGATTTTGATGCTGGAGACGGCGACATAGATAGCAGTGGCGGTCTCGGTGTGGTAAAAGCCGGGTTAACTTTCATCAGTGTTTCTTCATGGATTGTAAAAGTCATTCTGGCATCTAAAGCGAATCCTATAGTGGCAATAGTTGCCGGATTTATTGGAGGTTATATTGCTGTGCTCATCTTAAAGAAAATTTTTCAATTGTTAATGACGCAAACTGAAAACGTGAATTGGGAACCCTTAGATGCCTTACATCAATCAGGCAAAGTATATCTAAAAATACCCCAAAAAGGCTCAGGTATTATACAAGTTTTGGTGAACGGAGTTACCCGAGAACTAAAAGCTAAAAGTATGGATCAAACTGAAATTGCTACAGGAGAGTCCATTTTTGTGCAAGATTATTACGAAGGCTATGCTATGGTAAAGAAACTATAAATATTTTATTTCTATAAACGTACGATCTATTAAAACAACCCTAAAAACAAAAAACAATTACTCAAAAAACAGGAGAGCTATGTCTCTTCTACAAATATAAACACATTTAAAAAATTAAATCACAACTAAGTAATGCGGAGAAAATAAATCTACTTTTTATGTCAAAGTCATTTTTTGATAGACGAGGCGAAAAACGTAGTCATAGTGGGGCTAAGACGAGGCTTTTCAACGAAGTATATCGAAAAATGGCAAAGACAGAAATGTAGATTTATATTTGTAGCATTACTAAATTAAAATTAAAACTTATGGAAGGAATTCTTTTTATTGTCGCATTTGTATGCTTTCTCGTATTTATGTTGGTCTTATTTTTTGTATCGAGGTACAAACGCTGCCCATCTGATAAAATATTGGTAGTTTATGGTAAAACCGGTGGAGGTGCATCTGCCAAATGTTATGCCGGTGGAGCTACTTTTATCTGGCCCGTTATTCAATCCTATCAATTTTTAGATTTAACACCTTTAAGTATTGATGTAAACCTACAAGATGCCTTATCAAAACAAAACATCCGGGTATCGGTACCGGCACAATTTACAGTTGGGGTGAGCAACAAACCTAACCTAATGGTGGCTGCTGCTGAACGTTTGCTGGCTTTACAACGGGAAGAAATTACCTCGCTTGCCCATGATATTATCATGGGGCAAATGCGTTTGGTAATTGCTAATATGGATATTGAAGAACTGAACACCGATCGCGATAAATTTGTTGATTCGGTTTATACTAATGTAGGTGATGAGTTACACAAAATTGGATTAGAACTCATTAACGTAAACGTAACCGACATTCAAGATGAAAGCGGATACATTGTTGCACTTGGTAGAGAAGCAGCCGCCAAAGCCATTAACGATGCCAAAGTAAAAGTAGCTATTGAAGACCGTACCGGTGCTATTGGCGAATCAGAAGCCAAACAAGAGCAACGCGTAAAAGTTGCTGATGCCAATAGTTTAGCCGAAATTGGAGAAGCACAAGCCACGAGACAACAAAGAATTCAAGTTGCCGAAGCCAACAGTTTAGCCGAAATTGGCGAAGCGAAAGCCAATAAAGATCAACGAATTCAAATAGCGGATGCCAATGGATTAGCCGAAATAGGAGAAGCCAAAGCCATTGCTATTGCTACAGAAGGCAAAAACAATTCGATGATTAAAATTGCTAAATCGGATGCTGAAAGGGATATTGAAATTGCAGAATCGCAACGAGCCGCAACGGCAGCTAAAAAAGTAGCGCACGCAAAATCGTTAGAAGAAGCCTATGCCGCTGAAAAAGAAGCAGAAATGGCAAGAGGTTTAATGGAGAAAGCCAAACGCGAAGCCGATGAAGTAGTAATTGCCGACATTGAAAAGCAAAAGCAAGTGATTGCCGCGCAAGCTCAAGCCGAGCAACAACGAGAAATTGCCAAAGGGGAAGCTGATGCCATACTCGCCAAATATATCGCGCAAGCCAAGGGTACAGAAGAACTCTTGAAGAAACAAGCCGAAGGTTTCGAGCAATTAGTAAAAGCCTCCAATGGTGATGCCAAAAGTGCTATCAGTTATTTAATGTTAGATAAAATAACCGAGTTAGCTGAAATACAAACCTCTGCCATTAAAGATATTGGCATAGATAAAGTGGTGGTGTATGATAGTGGAAATGGAAAAGGCGTCGGGAATTTTGTACAAGGTTTGTATAGTATGATGCCTCAGTTAAATGACTTCTTAAATCAAAGTGGAATGAATTTGCCCGATGCGTTGGTTAAAAAGCAGAATGGTGAAAACGGAGTTTCATCAGTAAAAGAAACTGAAGTTATTGCAGCCCTTGAAGAAGAAGCATAATTAGAATTAAGTTTTATAAATGATACCAAATTGACTGTAAAAAGTGACACAAAAATTTTGGAATTAATTTGGTGAGCTCAAGGCAAAAAACGCAGACATAGCCAGCAGCTATGGCGAGTATTTTTAACGAAGAGATCGCCAATATTAAACCGAAATTTTGGTACATTTTATGGTCAATTTGGTATGAAGTAAGGAGTTGGTGCTTGCCAACTCCTTTTTTGTTTAAACAATCAAAAAGGGCAATTAAGTCAATTTCCATAATTTTCATATCTTGTTGATCAAGTAATTATGAAAAGTTTGAAAAACCAACTATTTTATCAGCTAATTTATCTTGTATTCATTTGCGGACTGTACGCTTGCGTCTCCACCAAAAGTGCATCAACTTACCATTTCCCAAAGCCAGTAGATACCACAGACAAGACAATTGTACAACAAGAGAAAAAGACTTATGCTTTTAAAAATATTGGAGTATTTGTAAGCAATGAATTTGACGGAGCGCGACTCAACGATTGTAAGGTTGTGAATGATTCAACAATAGAAGCCACTATTTCTCCAGAAAATACACCAATCAATGCAAGTGCTTATTATGCTATGCAAATTTGGTCGAATGAGGCAAAAGAGATAACGGTCATTCTAAATTATACAGAACATGAACATCGATATAAGCCTAAAGTTAGTACAAATCGAAAGGAATGGATAGAGTTGGATTCAACCCAATATGAAATTTTGAATGATGGGAAACAATGCTCAATCAAGTTAGCTGTTAGCTCAAAGAAAACCTATCTCGCAAGTCAGGAATTGCTTGTTTCATCGGATGTAAAATTATGGTGTGAAGCAATGGCAAAAAACTCGAATGTATCCTTTCTTACTATTGGTAAAAGTAAGTTAGGGCGCGATTTAAATTGCTTAGATATGTTTACCGGAGAGAAAAAAGGGAAAGATATGATAGTGGTTTTATGTCGCCAGCATCCTCCGGAAGTAACCGGTCATTTAGCTATGGAAGCCTTTGTTGAAGAGATTTTAGCGGATAAACCTTTGAGTGTAGCTTTCCGTAAAAAGTACCGGATTTTGGTTTTTCCTTTATTAAATCCAGACGGGGTAGATTTAGGACATTGGCGACATTCGGCAGGTGGTATTGATTTAAATCGCGATTGGGCATATTATCATCAACCCGAAACAAAAACGGTTGCCGATTTTATCGTTCAAACAGAAAAAGCAGATAAAAATGATGTGATTTTGGGTTTGGATTTTCACTCGACTTGGCATGATGTATATTACACCATGATTGATAGTCTGCAATCCGATTTGCCAGGGTTTAAAAATTATTGGATTCCAGGAGTACAAGAAACCCTCAATGACCATGAGTCAGTTAACAAACCCGCCGGATTAGGTGCACCAGTTTCAAAGGGATGGTTTTACACTCAATTTAATGCAGAAGGTATTACCTATGAAATTGGTGATGAAACACCGCGTAAATTTATTGATCTGAAAGGACAAGTCTCCGCCAGAGAGATGATGCAGTTACTTGTTTTCAGATAAAGGTTTGATTAACCTTTTGTTAACATAAATATGCTCTTTTATCTTCGTTTTACAGTAGGCAATATGTCTCAGGTTTTCTTAATCTTTACATATTTGCCATTTCCTCAACAAAAAGTGAATAGTTGTACTATATTTGTTTTACGATATAATAGTTTATATCAACCAATTTGTAAATATGAAAATAAAACTGACTTTTCTACTGATGGCAATCGCTATGTGCTTGCAGGTTCAAGGGCAAACCATTCAAGGAACGGTAATATCCAGCGAAGATGAGCTCCCATTAATTGGGGTGACCATTTTGTTGAAAGGCACTTCTACCGGCACTATTACCGATATTGATGGCAAGTATAACCTTAAGGTAAATTCACCGGCAGATACTTTGCGTTTTTCCTATACGAGTTATGAAACACAGGAAATTGTGGTTGGCAATCGAACAACCATTGATGTGGTGATGGATATCTCAAGCGAACTGTTAAATGAAGTAGTAGTGATTGGCTATGGCGTTCAGAAAAAACGGGTAGCTACGGGCTCTGTTGCGAAATTAGATACCGAAAATTTAGAAGGCTATCAGGTTCAAAATGTGCAATCTGCCTTAGAGGGTCAAGTCTCTGGCTTAATTGTGAGTGAGTCTTCTGGTCAACCGGGTTCGGGTAAATCTATTTTAATTAGAGGGGTGAGCACTAATGGAGATAATACGCCTTTATTTATTGTAGATGGGCTGCAAGTATCGGGTATAGATAACATCAACCCAAATGATATTGAAAGTGTAGATGTGTTGAAAGATGCCGCCTCTTGCGCTATTTATGGAGCACGTGCTGCCAATGGCGTGGTCATCATCACCACCAAAAAAGGAACACAAGATGGTGGCGAGTTGATTTACGAGGCATTCACTTCAACCTCACAGCCTTGGCGTTTACCAACTATGTTAGGTGCTGATGACTATCTTACCTTAACCCGCGAAAAATTTACAAACGGTAATCAATTAAATTTTTTAAACAGCTTAGGCTTTCCCTCCGTTGGCGAAAATAGTATAAACACCAATTGGATGGATGCTATTTTTACGGATGCCGGCTTACAATCGCACCGCTTATCGGCATCGGCAAATAACGTGTTTCTTTCGCTCGAATATTGGGATCAAAATGGCGTGGTTGGCGGCACAAAATCCAATTACAAAAGATATGCCGTTCGGATCAATAGCAAAAAAGAGATTAATGATTTTGTAACGATTGGTGAAAATATTTATGCCAACCGGGTGGATAACCAAAATATTGGTTCAAATAACGCCTTTGGAACGGTTATATCCGATGCCTTTGCTTACGATCCGGTAACTCCGCTATTTGATGAATTGGGAGAATTTGGCTATGCACAATCAAGATGGGTGCAGAAAGAATATATCAATCCCTTGAGTAGATTATTTATTAACAATAACAGAGGCCATGCCGATCAAATTTTGGGTAATGTATTTCTCGAAATTCATCCGACCGAACATATCCGTTTTCACTCCGATTTTGGTATGGATTATTCCTGGTTTAAATTCCGATCGTTTACACCGGATTATAACTTCCATCCTGCTGCTATTAATGTCTCTAACGATATTTCTCAAGGCTTTGGATTTTCCCAATCATACCAGGTAGAAAATTATTTAAATTATAACAATACATTTGCCGACATTCACAATGTTGATGTGGTAGTAGGTACCTCTTACCGAAATTCTATTGGCGAACGTGCGGGAGGAAGTTCGCAATTTATCCCAAGCGAAGTTCAATTCAACGAAAATTTTCAAATATTAGATGCCGGGCAAGATACCATTGACTTAAGCTATGGTGGCATTGATGTAGAATACAAATTAGTAAGTTATTATGGAAGGTTGTTGTATGATTATGCCGGGAAATATCTTTTTTCGGCAACTTTACGTAGAGATGGTTCTTCTAACTTTGGTGCTCAAAACCGCTTTGGTATCTTTCCTTCTTTTTCGCTAGGATGGGTATTATCTGATGAACTATTTTTTGATGTGGGTCCAGTTAATTTTGCAAAAATTAGAGCCAGTTGGGGCGTAAATGGCAATGATAGAATCGCACCCTTAACTTATGCACCACGAATAGAAAATGCCTTTAGTTATCCTTTTGGAATTGATCCGGCACTAAACACCGGTTCTTCGTTGGCAACACCACCCAACCCCAACATAAAATGGGAAGAAAGCCGGCAATTAGATGTTGGTTTAGAACTGCGTTTTTGGCAAGATAAATTAACTACTGAATTTGATTTTTATATTAAGAATACCAGAGACTTGTTGATGGAACAATTCATTCCCGGTTTTATTGGGGCTACAAACAATCCTATCAGCAACCTTGGCGAAATTCAAAATACGGGTTTTGAAGCCAGCATTAATTATAAGTTTGATGTGGCAGGCATTAAATTCAATACCGGCTTAAACTACACCACTTTTAAAAATGAAGTGATTGATGTTGCAGGAGAAACCGGCTTTTTAGATGGATGGAGTTGGCCCGTAAGAAACCAACCCATCACCAGAATGACGGAAGGCTTTCCGGTTGGGCATTTTGTGGGTTATCAAACCGATGGCATTTTTAGTTCGCAAGATGAAGTGTTTTCGCACATTAGCAATACCGGTGATGTTTTACAACCCGATGCCAGCCCGGGCGACATTCGTTTTGTAGATACGAATAAAGATGGCTTGATTAATACCGACGACATTGGTCACATTGGCAGCCCTTGGCCAAACCACGTAATCGGTTTAACTTTCGGTGCTACCTTTAAAGGCTTTGATTTTAATGCGGTTTTGGGCACACAGTTAGGGCACGATATTTTTAGAACCTACGAGCGATCGGATATATCGTACACCAATTATCAAGATTTTTGGTTAGATAGATGGACACCCGAAAACCCTAATGCCTCCTTGCCAAGGTTGGTTTCTAACGACCCCAACAACAACCAACGTCCATCTGACTTTTATGTAGAAGATGGTTCATTTTTAAGATTGAGAAATATACAGTTGGGCTATAATTTACCTCAAAAAATTGCCAGCAAAATAAAACTGAAAGGCATTAGAGTATATGCCTCAGCCAATAATTTGCTAACTGTAACTAACTATCGTGGTTTCGACCCCGAGATTGGCACCACCGGTTGGATTTTAGATACCGGTATTGATAAGGGTTTTTACCCATCTAATAAAACCATTGGCGGAGGAATTAAAATAACTTTATAAAAAGAAAGAACGATGTACCTTAAAAAAATATTTTCATTTATTACAATTATTGTTTTGTTGGCAGGATGCTCCAGTGAGGATTTGGATGTAGAACCGGTAAACGAATTTTTATCAGAAAATTTTTATCAAACCGAAGACCAGGTGTTTGCTGCATTAGTAGCTGCTTATGATCCGTTGGGTTGGACGATGGCATTTGGCAATTGGGTTTCAGAAGTGATGTACAACGAAATCAGAAGCGATAATGCCCACGCCGGTGGAGACCCATCTGATAACGACCAACCCGGCTGGCAAGAATTTGATGATTTTAGAAACACCAATACCAACACCGTAACGCATCCGATGTATCGCCGGTTTTACATTGGCATTTTTAGAGCGAATTTAGTGATTCATCAACCAGAAATTACTTCGCCTATTGTGGACAGGTACCAGGCAGAAGCCAAATTTTTACGTGCCTATTATCACTTTGAATTGTTTAAACATTTTGGTCCTATTCCGGTGGTGAAGGATTTGTTATCTCCAGAAGATACGGGTCTCGCCAGAAACACTTTAACCGAAGTTTTTACAGCGATTGAAACCGATTTACTCGAAGCCATCAATATTTTACCTACTTCCATTTCATCTTCTGAAGCAGGCAGAGCCAACAAAGGAGCGGCACAAGCCTTGTTAGGCAAAGTATATTTATATTGGGCAGATTTAATGAACGATGACGTGGCGAAATTCGATCAGGCAGCGGAACAATTAAAAAGTGTGGTAGAATCCGGTGCATATAGTTTAGTTGACGACTACCAAGCCTTGTTTGCCTTTGGCTTAAAAAATCCGGTCGAATCGGTTTTTGAAATTCAAAAATCGAATTTGTGGCCCAGCGATTGGGGTTGGTTTGAGGGTATTGAAGGCAATGGCATCACTCAATTGTGTGGCATAAGAGGTTTGTGTGCGGCGCATCCGGAGTATCAAGAAGGTTGGGGCTTTATGTTGCCTACGCAATCCTTATATGATTCTTATTTATCTGATGATACTTACCGGCGCGATGCATCAATTATTTCAGTTGATGAATTGACGCAAGATATAGAAGATGCCGAAGGATTTTGTGATGTAGTAGTCGATCAAACCCAAAGCAACCCGATAGATTATACGGGTTATTGGCAAGAAAAATTTCCAAACTTTTTGGCTTACCAAGGCAATAATGTAAACGGTGGCGATCCTAATTTAACCAAAGATGATAATATTTATTCGATAAGATATGCAGATGTTTTGTTGATGTTGGCAGAAGCTTTGGTGAGAGGTTCCGGTTCTGAAGGAGAAGCGATGACTTATATTGATGAAGTAAGAGAACGCGCTGCCGGACCGGGCGATAACAACGACAATTTCAGAACGGCGCAACAAGTGATGAGTGACGAAGCTTGGTCGATAATAGAAATGATTTGGTACGAAAGAAGAGCCGAATTAGCCTTAGAAGGCGATCGTTGGTTTGATTTGGTTAGATCGGGCAGAGCCACGAATGCTTTATTTGCCGGAGATGATATTAGAGAAACCAACTTTGATGAAAACCAGCATTTGTGGTTACCTATTGCCTTGCAAGAAACCACTGTAGCACAAAACTTAACCGAATATCCTGACGCAAGTTTATTTCAATAAAACATAAAATTTAATAGTATGAAAAGTTTATTTTTAATGCCCAAAAACTGGTTTAAAATACTTATACCGGTTTTTGTGTTGATGTATTCTACCGGTTGTAAAGATGATCCAGATCCTGTTTCACCAACTCCGGTTGCCAGCTTTCAATTCGAAATTGATGAGACTGATTTCCTGACCGTTCAATTTTCTAATTTCTCACTAAACGCAACTTCTTACTCTTGGGATTTCGGCGATGGCAACAGCTCTACTGAACAAAGCCCAAGCCATACTTACAGCGAAGCAGGAGACTACACTGTTACCTTAACGGCACGAAACGCTGACGGAATGTCTGCCACCAGAAGTGAAAGCTTTTCGCTCTCCGATCCGAATTCGGCTATTAAAACTTTAACAGGTGAGACTTCTAAAACATGGGATCTTTTCCGGGAAGGTATAAGCATGTCGGTTGGGCCAAATGCATATGATCCTGCTGGACATTGGGCAGGCTTAGCCAACGATGGGTCAAGACCATGCCTTTATTTTCATGAGTTTATTTTTCACTCAGATGGTACTTACGAGTTTGATGATAAAGGGGAGTTTTGGACAGAATTTGGCGTATTTAATAACAATAGCTGCACTGACAAAATTACTCCTGAAGCTTGCATAGAATCAACAGATGCTAATTTGGTCAATTCTTGTGGAAATGATGTTTCTGCCTGGAGATCGGGTAAGCATACTTTTGAGTATGATGCCGCTACCAGCACACTTACACTTAATGGTGAAGGTGCCTGGATTGGTAATCCAAAATTAGGAACAAATGGCGAAACCATAGTTCCCGTTAGTTCAGTTTCTGCTAAAGTTACTATTGAAGAATTTACCGGCTACGATGTAATGTTGGTTGAGTTTATATATGATGGTAACTATTGGCCCATTAGATACGCCCATTACACCGACCTTAGTTTAAAGCCGGATGTAGTAACCGATGCGCCGGAACCTATGGAATTTGGAGAAGATTTACCGGATGTAACGCCAACTGAACTGTCGCTTTCGTTTTTAAATGCAGATACGGCAAACTTTCGAGTGCCTCCCTCTTCAGGTTCTTTTGTAACCTATGAAGTTCCCGATCCGGCAGGTAGTATGGATTTAGTTGGAGAGTTTATAAGAACTGAAGCACAGTTTCAGGAATTTCAATTGCAAACTTCTCCTGAAAGTGATATTAATTTTGCTAACTTATCTACTATTGATATTGAAGTTTACTTTCCTAGTGCCAACGATTATTCTGGTGCTTTAACTAAAAATGTAATTATTGGTTTTGGCGACCTTAGTGCTACAGAAAGATGGTGGGAAGACATTCAACAGTATGAAGCAGATGACTCCGGTTTTGCAGAAGATGAGTGGATACCGATAAGTTTCGATTTAGATAGTCCTACTTTTGTATCGAATACTGGCAATGGAAGTACGCCTAAAGAGAGAACTGATTTTGATATGATTTTTATTCGAATTGGTGGTAATGACCATACTAAAGCGGGTAACTTTTATGTTAGAAATTTTAGTATAAAGTAGATTATATTAACTTGATGATTATATATTAAGAACGTATTTAAATAGTGATGAAGTTGGAAGTTTAGCCCCGATAGCAGTGGTTATGCTACCTGAAGCGTTGGCTTTTGAAGCGTTGGCGTAGCATTTGAACGGATAGCGGGGAGCCCGTTTCTAAATGAGCTTGTAGTTTCGCTTCCAGAATAAATCATAAAATTTTATGGATAGGTTTAAAATAAAGTTATCGGGTATCAGGTTAAAGTCTTAAATTAACAAATAATATAGAGCATTCGTTTTTGCGGATGCTCTTCTTTAATAATATAAATATAAAATTGGTGAAAATTTTACTTGCCTTATTTAGTGTGTTGTGCTTAACGTGTTCTTGTGGAACGGAGGAGCCGCCTGCACCTCCAACAGACACCAAACCAAGGGTGTCTATAGTTGCTTTATCGGTATTGGAAGGCGATGACGAGCAAAGTGTTTTTGTAAGTGTCCGTTTATCTAAAGCCTCAACCGAACTGGTTAGCATTTTTGTGGAATCGGAGGATGGAACGGCAGCAGCCGGATTGGATTATGTGACTGTTTCAAAGCTTGTTGAATTTGGTATTGGCTCGACACAAGAAAATGTGGAGCTTACTATAATTGGGGATACCGAAACCGAAGCGGACGAAGATTTAACGATCGAAATTGTTAATGTTACGGGTGCTAATATTGAGGTGGCTTCGGCAACCATTGTAATACAAAACGACGATGCAGCTATAGTTGGCATGTTAAATATTCCTGATACGGGTTACAGCACGCCAACGGAATATGAGGGTTGGAAAATGTTATGGAGTGATGAGTTTGATGGAGAACAGTTGGATGAAAGTTTTTGGACTTATGAAATTGGCAATGGCGAATGGGGTTGGGGTAACAACGAATTAGAATTTTACAAAAGAGAAAATACCTCTTTAATAGATGGTAACCTCGTTATTGAAGCTAAGGAAGAAAGGTCTAATGGTTTTAATTATACCAGCTCGAGACTGATTACAAAAAACAAATTTGAATTTAAATTTGGCAGGGTTGACATTCGTGCAGCTTTACCCGAAGGGCAAGGTATTTGGCCCGCTTTATGGATGTTGGGTGCCAATATTGACGATCCTGCTTTTGAATGGCCCCGTTGCGGTGAAATTGACATTATGGAATTGGTCGGTCACAAACCGTCGGAAGTACATGCAACCGTACATTATGCTAATCCAGATACTCAACAACTAATGAATGGCTCTTCCACTATATTATCCGGCGACCAAAAATTTTCAGAAGCTTTTCACGTATTTTCAATTATTTGGGAAGAAGATCAAATTGAATTTTTATTAGATGATGTAAAGTATCATACCGTAACTAAAGTTAGTTTAGGGACACAAAATCCTTATCCGTTTAATGATCCGTTTTTCTTTATTTTTAATGTGGCTGTTGGTGGGCAATGGCCCGGGTCTCCCGATGCAACAACGGTTTTTCCTCAATTTATGGTGGTCGATTATATTCGGGTTTTTGAGCAGGAATAAAACTGTTCAATACATCTAAATGAATATCTCATAATAAAACATTTCATGAAACACATTTTAATTATTTCATTATTTGTATTCATCAGCAGAACTTTATTAGCTTAACTTGAAGATGACAGACCGGTGTTTGTTTAAGTATTGGTATCCTTATTAATAGATTTTTGAAATGAACACTTAAAAAGGTACTATTTTTTCATATTTTTTCTTTTGGATGAACATCCGTATTTTTTGATCAATAACCGGATGTGCCATAGTTGGCGTTATTTCTTCTAATAGAGCTTCTGGATTTTCTATCTTACTTTCTTTGTCAATAATAGTATAACCTTTGCAAGCATTATTTTTAATGATAAATGCCGTTAAGGTAGCCATGTTGGGTCCTTCATCAATTAAAATAAAATTAGGATGTTTATACTTCAATTTTTTCAAGGCTCTTTCTACTCTTTTATTGTAAGTTGTTTTTTCTTCTTGCTTTACACAAGCTCCCTGACATAATTTTTTCTCAAAATATTCGCAATTGCCATTTAAGTTAGTTTGGCGCGTACATAAAATAGGGCAAAGTTTATGTAACTTTACTAAACTACCTATTTGCGAATTCGCTTCGTAAAAATTAGAGAAATAGGTGCCATTTTTAGCAATTTTATTTGAACGATGCAGATGAATATTATAATAACCATATTTATCTTTTTCAGCCTGCATCTCAACTAAATTAAGTCCATAGGTTTTTTTATTGTAGGCAGGGCGATGTTTGTAAATATGCTCAATTTCTAAAATTTGGGCTAAAATTTCACTTCCCGTAACCGAAAATGATATATCGGTTGCTTTTTTTAGCATATTACCCTTGTGCGTATCCGGATTAAAATAAAATAACATATCTGTTATTCTGGTGTATAAATCATGAGATTTCATGATATACAAAATTTTGCCCGCTGCATTATAAAATTGCAAAATGCCCGTATCTTCCGGCACATTTACGATTTGTTTTTCCGGTATTTTAATTTCTGGTGGGTTATGAATATAACTGCGATGCATAAATTGCGCTAAAATTTGAGGATTGGCATCGCGCAATAAAATATGTAAAAGCCGGGTAGTTGCTTCAGCATCAGCATAAGCCCGGTGTTTATCTTCGTGGTCAATGTTAAAATGTGTAGCGAGCTTTCCCAAACTATATCCTTCTAAACCGGGTAATGCCCTTTGTGTAAGTTTTACCGTACAAATCCGGTCTCTTTGATAATATTCTCCGATATATCGAAATTCGTTTTTGATAAAACCATAATCAAAATGAGCGTTGTGTGCTACTATTACGCAACCTTTGGTAAAAGCCTCTATTTGAGGGGCAATCTCTTCAAAAAGTGGCGCTTCTTCCACCATTTCGTTACTAATACCGGTTAGGTTACTAACAAAAGGAGGAATCATTTTTTCTGGATTAACCAGCGTTTGATAAGAATCAATAATTTTTTCGCCATTCGATTTTATAATAGCTATTTCGATTATTCGTTCTCTTTTAGGACTACCTCCAGTGGTTTCTACATCGACAATTGCATACATAAAATTTAAAATGACTTGTATTTATTACGAATTTAAGATAACAAAAAAAATTAAACACTAATTGAGCACAAAGTAACGAATGAATATCAAAAAATTGAACCTTATGAAACTCTTGCATATAATTATTTATGTTACATCTATTGTATTTTGCGTTTATTGTACTTCGCCACAAGCACCTTACAAAAAAGATACCATCTTTACTAATTTAGAAAAATCTAATGCAGTTACAACATTAACTCCACAAAAAATTGAAAAAATTGGCAATATACCTTTACCCAAGGGTTTTTTCAGAGAAGATATAGGTGGTGAGATGGGTAGTTTTTGCAGAAATTTATTGTTAAAACCTTTAGATAGCCCTGTTAGATTATTTAATGGAGAATTGAAAGGCAATCAAAAAGCACATTATGCTATATTAGATGTTGATGTCGGAATTAGAGATTTACAGCAATGTGCCGATGCGGTGATGCGGATAAGGGCAGAGTATCTGTATGAAATGGAGCGGTTTGATGAAATCGCTTTTAATTTTACAAGTGGAGATGTTTGCGCTTGGCAAAAATGGAAGCAAGGTTGGCGGCCTGTAATAAAAGGCAGTAAGGTTACATGGAATAAATCTCAACCTCAAGATAATAGCTATCAAAATTTCAGAAAATATTTGAATATGGTTTTTACTTATGCAGGAAGTGCTTCCTTAAGTAAAGAAATGAAAAGCGTCAATTTTAAAAATATGCAAATTGGAGATGTCTTCATTCAAGGTGGTTTTCCCGGACACGCCGTAATGGTGTTAGATATAGCTCAAAACCATAAAGCAGAAAAAGTCTATATATTAGCACAAAGTTATATGCCTGCACAAGATATTCATATACTCGTTAATCCCTTGAATGATGAACTTTCTCCTTGGTATGCTTTGAAAGATACAAATGAAATTACTACGCCAGAATGGAATTTTCTCTCAACCGATTTAATGCGATTTTGATTAACAAGACATCAAGTATGTTTATGCCGTTACCCTTTAACCCTGATAACTAGCCCAAGCTACATGCGATTCTCCTAAAGTGACCGATAGTTTTCCATTAAACTCGTCCCTTAGCTCCTCCCCTATTTTATCATGAATATATTTGCATAGATATTCGGTAGTTGTCAAATCACCCAGCATATCAGGATGTTCATCTAAATTTTGATAGTTGATTTGTTGCAATATTTTTTTGGTTACATCGTGTGCTCTTCCAATATCAATAACCACATTGTGCTTATTCAACTGAGGCGTTATAAAGGAAACATCTACTACATAAGTGGCACCATGCATTTTTTGTGCCGGTCCAAAAAAAGGGTCTTTAAAAGAATGAGCGATCATAATATGCTCTCTTATTTTTACGGTATACATAAATTAACTGGTTTTCAATTTCTTTTTATAAGATGCTTTTTATACTAGTATTGGATGCACCATATCAAACCTTCAGGGTTATCATTTTTTCTTAAATGATTAAAAAATTGAGCACTTTCTTCAAAAGGAATGAGTTGACTAATATAGGCATCATACGCTGAGGCAGATAATAATTCAAAAACATATTGTTTTCGTTTCGCAAAATTCCATTCACTTTGTTTTTTTAATGGAATAGAAGAGACCTGTGAGCTAATAATTTGTTTTCGATCATAATGAAAACTTCCACCCAATTGAAGGTTTACTTGCTTATTACCATACCAACTCAGCTCAATTATTTTTCCTTCTTTTTCAACTAAGTCAATACAAGTTTGTAAACCCTTTTCGGTACCGGTGGTATGAAAAGCCAATGATGTTTGAATAGATTCATTTACCCGAAAACCCAATTGACGTGCTTTGTTTATCCGCCATTCATTTTTTTCTAAAACCATCACTTCAACCTGAAAATGTATGCGTAACGTTTCTGCCAATAAGCTACCAATGTTGCCAAAGCCACAAACAACTGCAGTTTGCCCGGCACTCAACTCACTATCCCAAATCGCATTAACTACCGTTTCCATATTACTGGTTAAAGCCGCTCGTAAGGGAGGTAACTCATTGGGAACAAGCATCAAATCTTCCAACTTAACTACACATTCATTTTGATGAGGATGCAATAAATGCACTATTTTATTTTGATATTTTCCGCTTGAGAGAACCTTGCCTACCATAGAATAACCATACTTTATTGGGAGCAAAAAACTACCTTCCATATAAGGTACTGCCATTCGATCGGCAAATTGATTAGCTATTTCACCTTTGGCTACTGTTAATTCTGTACCGGTACTTATCATAGAATACAGCGATTGAATAATCACCCTATCATCTGCCGCCGGCAACTTCACTTCTTGTATAGTTGACTGATGTGCATTGATGTGAAATAAGGCTTTGGCTCTCATACTTTTCAAAGAAAACATTTTCTTGACAGGCAAAAAAGTTTTTACCTAAATTAAACTATGGAATGATAAAAGGTACTTTTCTCTAAGGAATGAGAAAAAAATAAATTTACATTCTGACTTTGCAATTTTCCGATATACTTCGTTGAAAAGCCTCGTCTTAGCCCCACTAAGACTGCGTTTTTCGCCTCGTCTATCAAAAAATTGCTTTGTCATAGATGGTAAATTTATTTTCTCATCATTCCTAATTCTGAATTTTTAGCTTATTTTGTCCATTTGAAATATTGACTAGATTAATAAACAATGAGCAATAAAGCAGCATTAGTTACCGGAGGTTCTGATAGAATTGGCAAAGCCATTGCCTTACAATTAGCCAACTTAGGTTATCATATTATATTACATTATAACCGATCTGTTGATAAGGCAAACAGCACTAAAAAAGAAATTGAAGAACTTGGTGTGCAATGTCAGTTATTACCTATTAATTTTAAAGAAGATGCAATTGATGTTCAAGTGCTGAATCAAATCGACCCAAATTTTGATCTCCAGATATTGGTGAATAATGCCTCTGATTTTACCCCTTCCGATTTTAATACCCCAACTGACGATTGGTTGCATCATCATTTTAATATTACCTTTAAAAGTGCCTATACCTTAACCAAGGCTTTTGCTCAAACAAAAAAGGGCGGCTTAATTATTAATTTATTAGATACCAAAGCAGAAGATAATGACACCATTCACTTAGATTATATCTTAAGTAAAAAATTATTAAAAGAGTTTACTAAAATAGCGGCTTACGAATTAGCTCCTCATTTTAGAGTAAATGCCATTGGACCGGGATTAATTTTACCACCACCCGATCAAAATATGGATTACTTAAGAGCAAAAGCTAAAACTATACCCTTGCAAACTATAGGCAATTTAAAACAAATACAAAATACGGTAAAATTGTTTGTAGAAAATGCCTTTCTTACCGGTCAAATAATTTATGTAGATGGAGGGGAAAATTTGTAGACTATGAAACCATTAAAAATTACAAAAGTACAAGTAGAGAAACTGCGCTTGCGTTGTTACATCGGTTTTAATGATTGGGAAACCAAAAAGATGCAAGACTTAGTAATCAGTTTTTCGTTTAAACATAACGCTGCCCGTGCTGTGGAAACCGATAGCGAAGCCGAAACCGTTAATTATAAAACCATTACCAAAGCCATTATTGCCAAAATTGAACATCAAAAATTTGCCTTAATTGAAACGGTAGCTGAAATTATATGGACCTACATAAAAGAAAACCCTTACGTATTTGATGTTATAGTAAAGGTTGAAAAACCACACGCGCTTCGGTTTTGTGATAATGTGTTGGTGGAGATAGATGATCAAGATCGTTATAACGAAGCCATTATTAGCATTGGCTCTAACATTAATCCAACCGAAAATAAAGATAAAACGTTGCTTGCCTTAACGGAGTTGGGCGACATTAGTCAACAAACGGATTTTATTTTCACCAAGCCTTTAAAATATTTAGATCAACCCGATTTTTTAAATGGTGCCGTGGTCTTACAAACCCAATTATCTTACGAGCAATTGATTCGTGAACTAAAAAAGATTGAACATCGCTTAGGCAGAGTAAGAATCGGCAACAAAAATGCGCCCCGAACCATTGATTTAGATGTGGTAGCCTATAACCATACGATAGTAGATAAAGAGTTGCACGAATTCGATTTTCTGGTAGCTTTTGTAAATGAGTTAAAGCCCGGTTTGATTGGGGCGTAGGTAAGTTCTTCATAGGTTAGAATTTGCTTGTAACTTTATTAGACTATCAAATTAAAACACCCTGCTTACCATTCATCATCTCAAACCTACCATTCGTGTATTAATTAAGAGATACAAATGTCTAAGTTTTAGTTTTGTAATCACTATTTATTTGATATAAAATTACAGGCATCTTAAAACGTAAATGATGAGATTAATAGCTTAATCTAAATATTTGATTTATCTTTAATGCGAAAAATATGTACAAACGAAAAATATTCATATCGTATTCAAGTGAAGATCGCCAATATTATGAAGCATTGGTGAAACATCTTACCGGTTTAGAACGATCAGGTTTAATTGAACATTGGAGTGATAATGAAATTTTACCCGGTATGCCTTGGGATAAAGCGGTGAAAAAACAGTTACAAATTGCTGACATCATCATTTTTTTAGTCAGTTCTGATTTTATTAATTCAGATTATATTAATGATATTGAAATTAATAAGGCAATTAAAAGATATAATAAACGCGAAGTTATAATTGTACCTATTATAGCTCGAATTTGTGATTTTGAGTCATTAGCTCTTCATCAATTTCAGGCTTTACCAACCCACGCAAAACCCATTTCTACTTGGGATGATAAAGATGCAGCTTGGTTAAATGTTTTAGATGGATTAAAAAAGTTGATCAATCAAATTGAATGTAAACCACCATTTTCCCCAAAAATCTTATTTATATTGAAGATGAGCATTTTCATATCTATTATTTGCCTATTTCTATTTCTTTCACAAGACGTGTTTAAAGAAATGATGACTAAACTTGATACAGTTGCAGAAAAACCGATTGCCATTACCGAACGAGAAGTAACTTCAACTAATGAACAAAATCAAATACTACAAAATTCTAAACCTACAGAAATCACTAACAATATTGTAGATAATAAAGCAACTGAAAAGGAAATTCCAAAACAAGTAAGTGAAAATATTCCATTCCCTAAGTCTCCTGTAAATAAAGTTCATCCTAAAACAGAAACTTCATTTTGTAAACAAAAAGGCTCGGTTAAGTTAGAAGCCAACAATCAACCAGCAACCGGTGCAACTATTATGTTTGATGATGAAGAAGACTTAGTTTGTATTGTTAATAAGATAGGAAAATTTTCAATTCAATTACTTGACAATATTGAGGGTAAACAAATACTTCTCACAATAAAATATAAGGGTAGCTTATACGAAAGATGGAAAAAAGTATGCAATAATAGAATAGACATTAAAATATAAAATTTATGAAAAATTTACTGATTATCCTTTTTACTATTAATTTAAGCTTATGTTCTTTTGCTCAGCACGACCAACTGTACGGCTATGTTTTTTCAGAAATTGAAAAAGAAGGATTGCCCAATGTAAAAGTTGTTTTACTCAGTTGTGGAATAGAAACCTATACGGATACAGAAGGCAAATTTGTAATTGACGGACGTTTTAGAAACATGAAGTTGAATCTTTGTTTTTTAAAGGAAGGATATGATTACATAACGCGAGAATCGGTATTTGCCAATCCTGAAGGGTCTTTAGGGCAATTTAACATCAACCCCTCAAACAAGCAGGGTTTATGGTTTATGATTTTCGAAAATTCAATTAATAAAACCATGATAAAAGATGCCAGAATTAATGTAAACGGGCAAGAACATTGGACAGATGAATATGGATTTAAATTTATACCAATTACAGATCCTCGCTATTTAACAGGTGACCCTATTTTAATTACTGTGGGCAAGGAGGGTTATAATGATTACTCACAAAAATTAATTTATCAAGATGGTAAAAGAGCCTTAGAAATCGTACTTACCGAAAAGACAGAAATAGTTTTAAAATTTGTTGCCCAAGAAAACAGTGAAAATGGGAAGCTTTTAGAAGATGTGGAAGTGAGCATTGATGGCGAAATTCATTACACCGATAAAAATGGATTTTTAAAAGCTACGGTTGAAAGATCAGGTCATATTGTGATTACAGCTACTAAAAAAAGATATAAAGATTATTCAAGAACGATTAAAAATTTAAAAATTAGTGAGATCATAGAACTTCTGATGGATAAAAAATTCAACTCCAAAAAAATAATGGAAAAAGTGGATAAAGGCATCAACCAATTTGATAAATATAAGAGAAAGATAGATGGTACTAAGAAAACAGGGAGCTGAATTTATCAATAACTCCTAATCCAACCGCCGAACCCAAATATTCCGATAGCTAACCGGATTACCATGATCTTGCAATTGGATAGGTCCTTCCCCGTGAGCGAGGTTTTTGGGCATACCTATATATTCGGTAGTTCCATATACTTCCACGTGGTTTTGTATTAATACCCCATTATGAAAAACCGTTAAGTAGCCCGGGCTTATCTTCATACTGTCTTTGTTGAAAATAGGTTGCGTAAAAATAATATCATATACTTGCCATTTGCCGGGGGCACGCATGGCGTTTACTAAGGGGCTGTGTTGCTTGTATACCGAGCCGGCTTGTCCATTGCTGTAAGTGCGGTTTTGATAACTGTCTAATATTTGTACTTCATAGCGGTTTTGAAAAAACACCCCACTGTTGCCTCTGCCTTGTCCTTCCCCTTCTATAATGGTTGGCGTTCTCCATTCTAAGTGCAATTGTACACTGCCAAAATGTTCTTTGGTTTGTATGTCTCCTGTGCCTTTTATCACAGTGAAATGGTCATCTTCAATAGTCCATTGGGCAGGTCCTTCTTTTATGGATTCCCAGGTATCTAAGTTTTTACCATCAAACAAAATAACCGCATCTGAGGGTGGTTCATTTTTAGCTGCTTGCACTACGCGTGGCTCCGGTTGCCACACTTCCGTTACTTCGGGTTTGGTAATTTGGCAATAAGCGTTGAAAGCTATAAATATGGCGCATAAAAAAGTTATGTATTTCATGTTTGTATTTTAAAAAAATTAATTACGTATAGATTTAAAACTACCCCGACCTTCTTCTTTCGAAAAAGCCCACCTGCCGAAGTATCGGCACAGGCTCTTCACAAGTGAAGGGGAATAGGTTCGGATTTCCTTTTGTTCCATTGTTCTCCAAAAAATAAGTGCCATATAGTCATCAAACTAAATTCCGAGAATTGTCTTATTGAGCTGCTCATCCGTATCGCCACCGGCAAAATCATCAAATTGTTTACCGGCTACATTAATTAGGTGTTGTTGAATAAAGGGTGCACCTTCGGCAGCTCCTTGTTCCGATGATTTCAAACAACACTCCCACTCCATGACTGCCCAACCATCATAACCATATTGCGTTAGCTTCGAAAAAATGGACGTAAAATCAATGTGTCCATCACCCAAAGAACGGAACCTGCCAGGACGGTTAACCCAATTTTGATAACCTCCATACACGCCACTTTTACCGGTAGGATTAAACTCGGCATCTTTTACATGAAACATCTTAATAAACTCATGATAATGATCAATGTATGCCAAATAATCTAATTGTTGCAGTTCAAAATGGCTTGGATCGTACAACATATTTACAGCTTTATGATTATTGGTAGCTTCCAAAAACATTTCGAAAGTAATACCATCATGCAAATCTTCTCCAGGATGAATTTCATAACAAATATCTACGCCTTTATCTTTAGCAACATCCAAAATAGATAACCATCTTTCGGCTAAGGCTTTAAACCCTTGTTCAACTAATCCACTTGGGCGTTGGGGCCAAGGGTACATGGTATGCCACATCAAGGCACCAGAAAATGTAGCGTGTACATCAATACCCATATGATTACTGGCAACAATCGCTTTTTTAACTTGGTCGATTGCCCACTCAGTTCTGGCTTTAGAATTACCTTTTATATTAGCTGGACAAAAATTATCAAATTGAACGTCATAGGCAGGATTAACTGCCACCAATTGTCCTTGCAAATGAGTTGATAATTCGGTGATTGCTAAACCAAAGTTTTCTACAGTTCCCTTCAATTCGTCGCAATAGGTTTTGCTTTCTGCCGCCTTATCTAAATCAATTAAAAAGCCTTCCCAAGTGGGTATTTGAATACCTTTGTACCCTAAATCAGCAGCCCATTTACATATGCCTTCTAAACTGTTAAATGGTGGTTTATTATCTACAAATTGAGCAAGAAAAATAGCCGGTCCTTTTATTTGGCTCATATTTTATCTATTGATTTTTATATATACATCAAATTTAAAAAATATTAGTTGATTTTAGCATTGGAATGCTACAAAAATAAATTAACTGAAGTTTCGGTAGTAGCTATTTTTTTAAGTTTATGATTTTTAACTATTTGTAAAGATTCAATATTTATTGTTTTACTTAAAATTTTGTTTTTGTG
The DNA here is from genome assembly GCA_938023075.1 of uncultured Chitinophagales bacterium. Classification (GTDB taxonomy): domain Bacteria; phylum Bacteroidota; class Bacteroidia; order Chitinophagales; family JAHDHT01; genus CALHDG01. Next base: position 450 of record CALHDG010000077.1, on the reverse strand, counting down.
ATGCTTTTCAAGTAGTTTAAATTGTCTAGAATAAAACTTGTCATCTCGACCGAAGGGAGAAATCTTACATAAACCCCTACTTTTCTTTGAATTTAGGGGGAAGATTTCTCATTTCATTCGAAATGACAGAATTTTAAGGACAACTTCGAATATTACTTTACTGCCGAAACTTAAGTAAATTAATCCAAAAAATCTTTTGAAAATTTACAACTTGTAAGTTTAACTGACAGTTGTGGTACGAATATTTAGGATATCGAGTGTTGTCATTTTTCGGTGTACGAAGAACCGACGTTTGCCAACTAGCCCCGATTGCACCTTATATCCGCATGTATATACCAACTGCCACAAGTATAAATTTATCATATTCATTTATTGACTAAGTGGGGTTAAGCAGCCCAAATCAATAGCTTTTTTAGCTGAGCAAGCGACCAAATTTCCCTACAATAGCGT
>CALHDG010000076.1 GCA_938023075.1 uncultured Chitinophagales bacterium | reverse complement strand
GTTAAAAAACTTTTATCGTTAAAAATTTGCATCACGATTTCTTATTTAAGCTAATCTATAAATCTTAAGGTAGCTGACATCACCATTTTTTGTATTAGTTCTTTAAACTCATTTAATTTGTTCATAATAGCGTCTATTCATTTTTTCTATATCTTTATAATAGTAGCCCCAGTAGTTCCTCTCTCAGATATTTTATGCGGGTGAAGAATCCGGGTTTTTTATTTATGCTTTTTCTTTTCTTTTATTTTTTCTTTTATTTTTTCCAATTGTTCAGCATCTGCTAAATCTTGTAATCTTCCTGCTTTTTTCTTTGCCTTTATTAAATCTTGAATTGACAAAAAATTCACCTTAACCCCATCTAATTCAGCCTTTGTTCTTCTTTTAAAACATGCTTCAAAATCTACGCCTTCTACCTCTGCCAACAAATCTATACGATAAGGTTCATAACCTAATTGGATGATAATTTCCGGACTCATAAAATCTGCTACACCAAGTTTTAAATTACTAAAACCGAAATCTTTAATTACTTCTATCAAATTTTCAACATTCGGTTTAGTCATCCAAAACCAAAAATCAATATCTTTGGTATATCTTGGATATCCATGAAAATTAACTGCATAACCTCCAATCACCAAATACTTGACTTTATGCTCGTTTAATAATTCTATAAACTCTCTGAAATTCTGTTCGAGTTCCATACCTTGTTTTATTAATTTGTTGTCGCATTTTCTCCAATTCTGCCATACGTTCTCGATAACTTAGCGATAACCAGTATAACAAGTTGCCCTCATCTTGTCCTTTTTTTACAATTTTTATTTGCTTTTTCATTTATATAATTTCCATTTCGACTATTAACTAAACCGCTTCCCGCTCCAAAATATCCTGCGCCACTCTTCTTCGCAAACCTTCGTGCACCCGCGTTAAAAAACTTTTATCATTAAAAATTTGCATCATCATAACTGCTCCTTCAATGGCAGCAATGCTCTCTTTGGCTATTTTTTGCGCGCCCTTGGGTGGATAGACTTCGGATAATATTTGAGTGACCGATTCAATCCATTCTTCAAAATATTTTTTAATGCAGTTGGCAATTGCCGGAGCGGTATTAATCACTTCTAACATAATGTTTGCCATCATGCTGCCTTCATCTTCTAAATAGGTCTTTTCTGAATAGTTGATGAGGTGATTTAATTTCTGTTGAGTGTTGAGTTCTTCATTATTGAGTGCCGAAAAAGCACCTTCTTTAAATTGTTGGTGAAAACAATCAATAGCAGCCATCATCAATTCTTCTTTTCCTTTAAAATGATGATACAAACTACCTTTGCGTAAACCACTGGCTTCGGCAATATCACTCATTGAGGTGTGGTGATAGCCTTGTTTAGTAAATACCTGCCGGGCTATTTCGATGATTTGGGTTTTGGTTACCTTTTGTGTTGGCATAGTACAAAGGTAAGTGAAATTTTTTATTTTACCAAACGGTTGGTTGGGAAAGAGAGTGTTTTTGTTTTACCGCTTGTTGCCAAGTTGTTTTAATTATGTTTTACGTACAAGCCAACGAAGCCATACTGATTACATCGAACAGTATAAATGCTGAACTTTATCAAATTTTGAACGATGTGATTTAACAGGCGTTTGTCGCAATTTGTATTGTAATTTACAATCTATGGCAACAATTTATTTTTAATTTATCTTTCTTCGGCTTATTAGAAATTTTATCAAGGATCATTCAACTGCCAAACTGCCAAAAAAGTATGCAAGGCATCGTTCCATTCTTCAACCATCGTAAAAGCATCTTTTTTTAACCATAAAAATTTACGCTCTTTTACAAAAAACGGAAATGGCGATTCTAATTCTACAAAGTCGCTACCTAAAATAAACAAGCCTCTAAAACCTTTATGATCGATCGGTCGAACATCACATTTGGCTACCTTAGGATTGTGGTAACCCCATTCGGTAATGTAGTATGGTTGTTCAGCTAAGTCTACTTTGTAGGCAGGCTCTAAAGTTTCATCTAATAAAACCACTTTGCTAAAATTACCATCGCGTAATTCTTTGGCGTAGGCTTTATAAAAGTAATAAACCGGACAAAAATCGAAATAGCTGTTAAAAGCATAACAAATTTCTTTATTTTTTAAATATTGCTCTTTTTCTAATGTTTCTGCTAAGGCTTTTTTTCCTCTATTTTTAAGTAGATAAATTTCTTGTTGCTTCGAATCTAACTGCACCAATAATATCCCACTGCGCAATTGATTAATTTGATGAACAGCTAATTCAGTAGCATCGCTTGACTGTGCATTTACTTGAAAAATGGTTACAAAAAACAAAAGCCATATTTTTAACAGATGCATAATTATGTTTTTATTTGATGCGATAGAAAAATAAAATCCTTGTAATCTAAATGTTCGGGGCGTTTGGTTAACAATTCCGTTACAGTCTCGTTATCATTAAAAATAAATTGTTTTAAACTATTCGATAATTTTTTACGCCGCAAATTGAAGGCTGCTTTTACTACGGCTTTAAATCTTTTTACATTATCAATTAAAGGGTCTTGTTGCTTGCGAGTTAATCGAATTACCCCCGAATGCACTTTTGGTGGCGGTTCAAATTCTTGTGGACCAACATCAAACAAATAGTCTGCCTCATAAAAAGCTTGTAACAATACACTCAATTTTCCATAAGTTTTGTTCCCCTTTGGAGAGCATGCTCTTTGCGCAACCTCACGCTGAAACATCCCTACCATTTGTTGAATGTTTTCACGGTTTTCAAACATTTTAAACAGTAGCAAGTTAGAGATGTTATACGGAAAATTACCAAATATGTGATACCGGTTTCCAAAAGTAGCTTGCCAATCAATTTTTAAAATATCCATATGAATAACTCTATCTTTTAATGTAGGAAAATTAGCGGGCAAATCTTCGGCAAAGCGATCATCTTTTTCTACCACATACAAATTTGGGATCTTGCGGTTTAACAAATGTTTGGTTAATGCGCCGGTACCCGGTCCAATTTCTATAACTTTATCAGTTAATTTTTCGAGTATCAAACTATTCGCTATTCGTTCAGCAATCGTTTCATTTTTTAAAAAATGCTGACCTAGAGATTTTTTTTTATATGCCATTGATGTAAATATAATGAATTATTCATTATTAATTTTTTTGCTTTGAAAAATGGTATTTTTATTCTTGAAAATTAAACTATTTTTGTATCAAATATTTACATTTTGAAAATTATTTTATCTCCAGCAAAAGCCTTAAAATCAGTAGTCAAACAAAACATTAAAAATACTACCCAACCACAATTTATAGAGGAGAGTGCTTTTTTAATCAAGAAGCTCCAAAAATTATCGCGCAAAAAAATTGGGGACTTAATGAGTATTAGTAAAGATTTATCTAACCTAAATTATGAGCGTTATCACAATTGGCAACTACCCTTTAATGCTGATACTGCTTTACCGGCATTGTATATTTTTAATGGAGAAGCCTACCGCGCCATGGATGCTGAAAATTTTACTCAAAAAGACATTAATTCCGCCCAAAAAAAGTTGCGTATTTTAAGTGGACTGTATGGCATTTTAAAACCGAAAGATTTAATTATGCCTTATCGTTTAGAGATGGGTACGCGCTTTAAAAGTTCTGCGAAACACAACAACCTTTATCAATTTTGGGGAGATAAATTAACCCATGCGTTAAATGAGGAGTTAAAAAAAAGAGAGGTTTTAGTTAACGTAGCCTCTAAAGAATATTTTAAAGTGTTAGATTTTAAACAACTTCAAGCAACTATAATAACTTGCCATTTTAAAGATAATAAAAACGGAGTATACAAAGCCATTATGACTTTCGCTAAACAAGCTCGCGGAAAAATGGCACGTTTTATCATACAAAACAACTTGCAAAACGCTGAAGATTTAAAAGCTTTTGATGAAGATGGATACATTTTCAACAATCAATTTTCATCAGAATTTGATTATGTGTTTACGCGAGGTTAGTGTTTTTCATTCAACCACTGCTCAATACCCAAAGCCGCCATCTTGCCTTCAAAAGCAGCATTTACCACTTCTGCCCCACCGTTTACCGCATCACCACCAGCAAAGTATTTCGGGTTAGTGGTTTGATAACTAGTTTCATTAACCACAATTTTATGGTGCTTATCTAATTCCAAACCTTCAATTAATTGCAAAAAATGTGTTTGTTTGGCTTGTCCGGTTGCCTTAATTACCAAGTCGCAATCTATTATAAACTCACTGCCTTCAATGTATTCTAATTGTCCGTTAACCGATTGTGTTTTAGTAAATTTCACACCCGTTGCTTTTCCGTTTCCTATAATTTCTAGAGGTTGCGCTTCAAATAAACTGTTGACACCGGCACTAATTGCCAAGTCGTATTCAAAACCATAAGCGCCCATCCGTTCTTTAGATCGGCGATAGGCTAAAATAACTTCGCTTGCGCCCATCCGTGCCGATTGTGAAGCCGCATCCATCGCGGTATTTCCTCCACCAATTACTACCACTTTTTCGGGCACTTTCAAATGGTGATGTTGCATCCTTACCTCTTCAATAAACTCCACTGCGCCAACTACATTTTCTTTGTCCTCACCGGGTAAACCTAAGGTAGCGGTTGCCCCAATACCGACTCCCAAAAATATAGCATCGTATTCTTTTTCTAATTCTTCAATTTGTGCTTTGCTTTCTATTGGATGATTGTATATAAAATTTAAGTTCAACTGTTTTTCCAAATAATTCACTTCGTCTAATACTTCTTCATTGCTAATTTTGTAAGCGGCAACCCCATAAACGGTTAAGCCGGTTGGCTTTGCTTTAGCTTCATAAATATCAACCGCATAACCCATCATACGCAACTCACAAGCACATGAAATACCCGCCGGACCAGCCCCAATTATGGCAACTTTTTTACCATTAGAATTGCCTGCTTTAAATAAACGGGTATTATCTTTTATTACCTTTGCAGTAGCATAATTTTGTAATCGACCAATTTGAATAGGTGGTACATCCTGATGATTAAAAACACAAGCCCCTTCGCACAACACACCCGTTGGGCAAATTTTCCCGCAGGCATTGCCTAACCAATTGGCACTAAAAATAGTTTTAGCTGAGCCGGTTAAATTACCCGTATGAATTTGTTTGATGAACAACGGAATATCAATACCGGTTGGGCAGGCTTGTATACAAGGTGCATCATAACAATACAAACATCTCGAACTTTCAAAATAAGCCTCTGTCGAATTCATTAAAGGCTTTTTATCGGCAAAGTTTTTTTCAAACTCCTGCGCTGTTGTTGGTCTTTTATATTCTGCCATGTAATCTATATCTAAAAATTTTTGCTAACCAAAGATACATAATACTAATTTATTTTTGAAGCGAAACGATTATTCACTTAGAAACTTTGGGTCCCGCCATCCGTTCAAATGCCGTTTGCCATCGCATCATGCTAGCCTACAAAAACGGCATAACCACTGCTGTCGGGGCTAGACTTCCTAATCTCTGCTATCGAGGTTGCGCGCCCGCAGAGGTCACAAAAACAGCGACCTCTACAAAATTTTCAAAAATACAACCAAAAATTATTTATTAAATCGGATTCAATTAATTTAGCGACAAACAAAAAATAATGTCGACAGAACCATTCGTAAAAATAAACACCCGTAAAAAAGGTATTGCAGAAATCACTTTTTTTCATCCGGCGCACAATGCTTTGCCGGGTACTATTTTATCGAAATTAGCTAAAACCATTAGCCAAGCAGGTCAAGATGAGGCGGTTGAAGTCATCATTTTAAAAAGCGGTGGCGACCGGACTTTTTGTGCCGGTGCTAGTTTTAACGAGTTGGTGGCTATTCAAAATGAAGCCGATGGAAAAGCATTTTTTATGGGCTTTGCCAACGTACTTAATGCTTGCCGGCAATGCCCCAAATTAATAATTGGCAGGGTGCAGGGCAAAGCAGTAGGTGGCGGTGTTGGCGTGGCAGCCGCAACCGATTATTGTTTGGCTACTAAATTTGCTTCTATTAAGTTGAGTGAATTGGTAGTTGGTATAGGTCCTTTTGTAGTAGGTCCGGCAGTAGAACGTAAAATTGGCAAACCCGCTTTTACCCAATTAACTTTAGATGCCGACCAATTTAAAACTGCCGAATGGGCAAAAAGTAAAGGTTTGTATACCGAAGTTTTAGAAAGTACCGAAGCCTTAGATGAACGGGTATTACAGTTTGCCGAAGAGTTGTGTGATAGAAACCCAGAAGCCAGAGCTGCCATAAAAAAAGTGTTTTGGGACGGTACGGAAAATTGGGATCAACTACTTTCGGATAGAGCTGCCATTAGTGGACGATTGGTTTTATCTGATTTTACGAAAGTGGCTCTATCGAAGTTTACTAAAGCTTAAGGTGTTCTGCAAAATAAAACTTTGGTTTATGTTTTGTTTTTTATACTACCACCTCATCAGTAAACCCTGTTAGTTAATTAGTAAAGTGGTCATGCTTTTGTTGGTACAATGGAACATGTTCCATTGGAACAGCAATTATTTTACTACCGAAACTGAAGTTATTAAGCCACTTGTATATTCTACTTTCCGTAAAAATTGGTAGCCGCATATTAGAAAAGCTATTGAAGCCGGGCGCCCTTGGAATTTTAACCCTGATTGGAGCGGTATCCTTTTTATGGAACAAAGTGGAGTAAAAAGATTTAGCGGAAAGCAGGCTGCCCGTTTTTAAATTGACCGCATGTTTCGTTTCAAAAAAAATAAACCTGCTTTAGGTAAAAGGAGAATTGATAATTGATTAATGAAAAAATTAAACCCTTTTAAGAAATTAATTTCGTACTTTCACGGTTATACTTATATCGCCCTTGATTATAAACCATATTTAAAATGAAACCAGTGATCAGACTTTTAGCCATTTTTGCCATTATTTTCTTGTTGGTTAATTATGCATTTAAAATAATGAGTTGGTTTGCCGGGTCTTCTAATAAAACTAACAAACCGGTAGATCAAAACCGTAATGTTCATATCAATATCAATCAACAGCCTAAGGTAGGCAGCAATAAAGGTGATTATATTGACTATGAAGAGGTAACCGATATAGAGTAATTTATCAAGATTACTTTGCGTGAAGTATGCAAACAATAACCTTTGTGTTTAACCAACAATCCATAATTATTAATTAATAATCAATAATTTGTAAGTATATTTGGTTCAACGAATCAACATACATGCAACAGCAAAACGTAGTTTTTATTGATGGTACAAGAACGCCCTTTTTAAAATCGGGTACGGGTTATGCGGAGGCGATGAGCTATCAATTAGGGCAAGCAGCCATAAGCGGATTGCTTCGAAAAACCAATATTGATTTAACACAAATTGACGCGGTGATTATGGGCAACGTAATTGCCAATATACAAACCACCAATGTTGCCAGAGAGAGTGCCTTAACTGCCGGCATACCTGCAACAGTGCCTTGTTCAACCGTTTCTATGATGTGTATTTCTGCCAACAAAGCCATTGCCAACGGCATTGAACAACTAAAAACCGGACAAGCCGAAGTAGTAATTGCCGGTGGGGTAGATAATGTTTCAGACATACCCATCACTTTTAAAAAGAAGATGCGGCAAAAATTATTCAACGCCCGCAAACTAAAAACGACTACTGATTATCTAAAATTTGGTACCACTTTGCGCCCCGGTGATTTTGCGCCGGAAGTACCTGCCATTGCCGAATTTAGCACCAACAGAACGATGGGACAAGATTGTGATCGATTGGCAGACCGGATTGGCATTAGCAGACAAGCCCAAGATCAGTTTGCGGCTCGTTCTCATCAAAACACGCATCAAGCCTATCAAAATGGTATTATTCAACAAGAAGTTAGCCCGGTAGAATTAGCACCTGCCTTTGAACGGATAGATAAAGACAATGGTTTTCGGGAAGATTCTACCAAAGCCAATTTAGCTAAACTGAAACCGGCATTTGCCAAACCCTATGGTACCTTAACGGCAGCTAATTCTTCTTTTTTAACTGATGGTGCAGCAGTAGTTTTATTGTGCACCGAAAGTAAAGCCAAAGAATTGGGTTTACAGCCCAAAGCCATCATTAAAGAGTATTGTTTTACTGCCCAAGATTTAGATACGGCGCTTTTGTTGGGACCGGCTAACAGCATTGCGCATCTTTTTAAAAACAAAAAATATAGTTTATCTGATTTTGAAGTGTTTGAAATTCACGAAGCTTTTGCCGGGCAGGTGTTGGCTAACCTTAAGTGTTTATCAGATGAACACCTTTGTAAAAGTGAACTCAATTTAGATGAATCGATTGGTACAATACCAATGGATAAATTGAACGTTCATGGTGGGTCGCTTTCTATCGGGCATCCGTTTGGGGCTACCGGTGCGCGTTTATTAACCACTACGGTAAATCGTTTGCATCGTGAAAATGGGCGATTGGGTTTGCTTGCCTCTTGTGCGGCAGGGGCGCATGGGCATGCTATGGTTGTTGAGGTAACTTAAATTGTTTGTAATAATTTTGCGGAAAACATAAAAATTATTTTTAATATAATTGAATTGTTAATTTATTTAAAAGTATGTTAAAAAATTGCAAGTCTGTCCCCCCCCTTTACCTTTGAGAAAAATCTGCAGGTTTTGAAACCAAAAAATACACCAATATTGAGACAATTTTTTTCCCGACAACACTCACTAAAATGAAAGGTAGGGAATCATGAAATATATTTTTGAAGCAAGTATTAACTTTATAACGGACAACTAGATCAAACATTCGTCTTTAACTTTAAGAAAGTTAGCTGATGAAAGCTTGCTCAGCTTAATAGAGTACAATCAAAAAGAAGGAGTAAAACGCGGAAACTATCTGAAAATTTATACGCTTTACTCCTAATAATTAAATAATAATAATAACAACAAATGAATCATAGTAATATAATTATCTCAACATTTAATTTTGCATTTGCAATTCTATTCTCATCTTGTAATAAAGATACTTCCTTGCCAATTGATGAAAACATTAATACATCTTCAAATGCAGATAACTCAAATTTTAAATATAATGCCTTTGCGAAAGAATTCGCAGAAGAAATAGTTTCTGAATTAAATAAAAACAAGCAAAAATTCTATTGATAATCATTTTTTCAAATTTATTGTTGAAAAGTGTAATCTGAGATTTGATGGGGATCCTAATTTTTTGATAAAGGATTATCTTTACGAAAAAGTAGATGGTAGAAAAACATTTATTGAATACTTTAATGAGTTAACTCAAAAAAGATTATTACCTGCAATTAAAATTGAACCTAAAATGCAAATTGGCTTGCATTTAATTGAAAAAATTGATTTTGATAAACCTAATATTGGAGGTGTTGTTCATTTAAGAAATGATATTGATGAAGAGAAAGAAGAATTTTTTAATGCAATTAGTATAGCAGGCTTACAAGTTAAGTTATCAGTTCAAAAAGCTCCAGAAGTTCCTTACCTTGTTATTGGTTTTAACGAGAGAGTAAATGAAGATGGTACTTTAAAAACTTTTGAATTCGAATCTGAAGTTTTTTCTGGTGCTGAATCTCAGAATACGTTAAGTAGTAATAAAAGTAATATGGTATTGAATTGTGACAACCAGTTTGTGGATACGACTACTGATTTAGAAGAAGACGAAATAATTGAAGTAAAGCAATATAGGCTATTGGATATGCAAGAATCATGGGCCTATTTTGGTCCTGAGGTTAGAATGCGTTTTCTTACTCAATCAGGTACAAAAATAGTTACACCACAACATGATCCCAGCAGAAAAAGAGCAAAAAATGAAAAATGGATGGAGGTCAATAAGACTATGTTTACTTATCAACCAAATGCTCACGGAGAACAATTTTATGTCGCTGTATGGTTTGAAGAAGACTGGGGAGCTGAGGAAGATTACACTTTTTCATTTAATAACGTTACAATGGCTGACGGTACAACTGTTACTGCTAGTTTTACAACTACAAAGAAAAATTATGATGATATTTATGGAGAAGCATTAATTCCAATAGATGATCCTTCGGGTACTTGTTATCAAGCAGATGATGCAGTGTTTATATTGCAATTTCCATGATGTCAATTGAATAAATCAAAATGAGTCTACTGTAAATCTCTAAGTTTTTATAGTAGACTTTTAAAAAAAACAGTACATGATTAAAAAAGAATATTTCATATTTTTATTACTAATACTTTGCCTAAACACGATGGCTCAAACTAATACTAACAAGAAAGACTTAGCTGTAAACAAAATAAAACTAAGCTCTAATTATACTTTTGGATATGGTGTAAATGCTTTTATTGTAGGAGCTGATTTTACAAAAATAAGAGGCTTTTTGGTGCAATTAGACTACTACAGGAATATACATAAAAGGATAGCAATAGGTATTTCTGCGGGTTATGCCAAAGGTGTTGACCGGAACAATCCCGAATTAGATTTATTAGATTATGAAATTTCAAAATATGCTTATTTCATCATACAAGGTTTTGCTATCAACAATTTGAAAAACCGCCTATACTTAAAAATAGGTTCTGGTTATACCCATACTGATCGGCTTCATTCTACTGTGAGAGTAAGTCCCTGGCATCAAGAAAGAGGCTTGCAATATAGTAATAGTGGTGGTTTGGGTGGCTTTTATGCCGAAGTGTGTTACGATCGTCAAATTACTAACAATATATTCATTGGTTTAAATATTGGCGTTTTAGCTCATAATGATGGAGCAAATTATGCAGGCTGCGCGATGGGCTATGCTTTTTAATAATTTTATAAAAATGATCAAGAAGATTATTTTATGAAAAAATTATATAATAATTACTTCGATTATTTATTTTTACTTCAAGCTATTGTTTTAGCCAATCGTTTGATTTGTATTGCAACGGCTTATTATAACAAACTATTTTCCTAAAGGTAATTTGCAACACTTCTTATTTACAATTTCGCTAAATTGCCAACATAAAACATAAACGACCACACCTTTCTAATGAACGAAATTCAAAACATAGGATGAATAAGCGGTTGGCGCGATGAGTTTTATTATAATATTTTTATTTCTTTATATTTAAATGATATTAAACGTTTTAATTTTATTACGATTGCACTGAATTGCACATTTCAAAATACAACAGGCAGTTAAATAAATCATCTGGAAAAACATTTAACAAAAAAACGTAGCTTTACTACCTATAGTAAATGGTAGCAAAGTATCCATGCAAAATAAATACGGACAATTAGAAGTAAAAGATGATATAGCCATTATTTGGTTAGATATGCAAGACAGTCCACAAAACATCATCTCACCAGAAATGATTATTTATGTAGATCCTTTTTTAAAAGAAGTAGCAGAAAACCCCACAATTAAAGGGGCGGTGTTGATTAGCAAAAAAAAGGACTTCATTGCCGGTGCCGATATTAAATTTTTTGATACCGTAAAACCAGGCGAGTGGCACGCAATTGGAAGAAATGGACACAACATTCTGGATGTAATCAGCTCTTCCCCAAAGCCGGTTATTGCCGCTATTGATGGCGCATGTTTAGGTGCTGGTTTAGAAATTGCTTTAGCTTGTCAGGCTCGTATTTGCAGCGATGCCAAGCACACCAAAATGGCGTTGCCAGAAGTGCAGCTCGGCATTTTACCGGGCGGTGGTGGCACCCAACGCTTACCTCAATTAGTGGGTTTGCAAGTAGCTTTAGATATGATGTTGACCGGAAAAAACATCTATCCATCAAAAGCTAAAAAAATCGGTTTGGTCAATGCGGTGGTGAGTCCTTATGCTTTATTGAGATCGGCTATGGAAGCAGCTAAAAATTATCGACCTAAAAGCATGCATAAAAATATGAAAGACACCTTATTGGAAAACAACGTTATCGGACGAAAAATTGTTTTTGACCAGGCAGCGAAAAAAGTGTATGCTTTAACAAAAGGGAATTATCCAGCACCAAAAAAAATATTGGCTTGTGTAAAAGCCGGTTACGAAAGCCGGAAAAAAGGTTTTGAAGCTGAGTTAAATGGTTTTGACGAATTGTTACAAACACCAGAATCGAAGCAATTGAGAAACATCTTTTTTAATATGACGGATAAGAAAAAGAATCCGTATGAAAAAGAATTGATCAAACCCATTAACCATATGGCAATTATTGGCGCCGGATTGATGGGTGCTGGAATTGCAGAAATTTCTGCAGTTAAAGGTATTGACGTCATTTTAAAAGATGTAGATTTTAAAGCAACCTCATCTGCCAAAGCACTCATCTGGGAAAATCTCTCTAAAAAAATAAAACGAAAAAGCCTTAGCCGTTTTGATGCAGAATTACAAATGACTAAAATTGTTAGCCAAACCAGTTATGAAAACTTTGATCGAACCAACATTATTATTGAAGCCGTTTTTGAAGAGCTCGACTTAAAACAAAAAATATTAGCCGAATGCGAAGCACAAACTAAGGGTGAAACTATTTTCGCAAGCAACACTTCAGCATTAGAAATTAATAAAATTGCAGCCAAGGCTCAACACCCGGAATTGCTTATTGGTTTACATTATTTTTCACCGGTACCTAAAATGCCGTTGTTAGAAATTGTGAAAGGCAACCAAACGGCAGATTGGGTAGTAGCCACTTGTTTACAATTGGGTATTCAACAAGGTAAAACTTGCATAGTGGTAAACGACGGACCAGGTTTTTATACAACTCGAATACTCGCCCCAATGCTCAACGAGGCTTTACTTTTATTAGATGAAGGGGTAGACATTTTAAAAGTAGATGAATGGATGAAAGAGGTGGGTTACCCTGTTGGTCCATATAATTTAATAGATGAAGTGGGCATTGATGTTGGGGCGCACATTATGGAAGGCGATTTGATGGACCGCTTTTTAGAAAGACCAGGAGCAGTTGCCAGCCCTGCCTTAAAAGCGATGTTCAAAGCGGGCTACAAGGGTAAAAAGAACCAAAAAGGTTTTTATCAATATGATGCTAAAACCGGCAAACGCTCAAAAAATAAAGTAGATACTTCCGTTTATCAATATTTTAAGCGGAGTGCTGCGCAACACGTGCCCGAAGTTAGCCACATTAAAGACCGTATTTTACTCGCGATGGTAAATGAAGCTGCCCATTGCTTAGATGATCAAATTATTGAATCGCCCAAAGATGGAGATATTGGAGCTATTTTTGGTTTAGGTTTCCCGCCTTTTACCGGCGGACCTTTTCGATATGTAGATGCTACAGGGGCATCTAAAATTGTTGACCGGCTTAAGCAATTACAGCAAATTTGTGGAGATCGCTATGCGCCGGCAAATTGCCTTGTTGAAATGGCGAGCTTGAATAAAAAGTTTTATGCAAGCTGAAAATATCCAATTATACATATACAAAATAATTCAAAGTAAATGATTTAATTATTGGCTCTAGCTGAAAACAATATTTTTGTATCTTTATGAAAATGGTAAAAGAATTATGACGCAAAAAGAACTCTTGTTTGATTATATAAATCCTGATTTAAATTATTCCATTGAACATGGAGATTGCTTAGAAGTTCTTAAAGAATATGAAGAAGAAAAGTTTGACTTGATTATCACTTCACCACCATACAATATTGGCAAATCTTATGAAACGAAAACAACTATAGAAGAATATCTTGAAACACAAGAGCAGATTATTGAAGAATTAATAAGAACACTTTCAGCAGAAGGTAGTATTTGCTGGCAAGTTGGAAATTTTATTAACAAAGGAGAAGTGTTTCCATTAGATATTTATTACTATCAAATATTTAAAAGACATAAGTTAAAGTTAAGAAATAGAATTATATGGCATTTTGGACATGGGCTTCACGCATCTAATAGATTTTCAGGTAGGTATGAAACTATTTTATGGTTCACAAAATCTGATGATTATATTTTTAATTTAGACGATGTGCGTGTACCAGCCAAATATCCTGGGAAAAGACATTTTAAAGGACCAAAAAAGGGTGAGTTATCAGGTAATCCGAAAGGCAAAAACCCTTCAGATATATGGGAGATTGTAATAAAAGATTGGGCAAATGAACTTTGGAATATACCTAATGTTAAATCCAATCATCCTGAAAAGACATTGCATCCATGTCAATATCCTGTAGAACTTGTTGAACGTTGTGTGTTGGCTTTAACTAATAAAGGCAGTTGGGTTTTAGACCCATTTAACGGTGTTGGCTCTGCAGTTATAGCATCATTAAAAAATGATAGACATGCTGTTGGAATTGAACAAAAAAAAGAATATTGTGATATCGCAGAAAATAGAATTAAAGATTTAAAAAATGGAAATTTAAAATTGAGACCTATAAATAAGCCTATTCATAAGCCTTCAAAAAAAGATAAAATTGCTCAAGTTCCAAAAGAATGGAAATAATTTAAATGTTAATGTAGATCAATGAAAATCGCACAAAAATATTCTCATCTTAATGGAGAAGAATACTTAATAGTTCATCACAACAATTTATACAAAGAAATTAAAAAAATAATCCAATCAATTGATGCTGAAAAATTTAAAACTAAGGTTTCAAAAGAAAAAACAAAAAAAGGAAATAAATTATACAGCCCAGTTGAGCTGAACAGGGAATTTAATAAGGAATTTCAAAGATTAAATTGGAATGAAAGTCGCTATTCTTATTACATTACACTTGACAGAACTTTAATGGAAAAAAGCATCTTAATGCCATTAGATAAGCAAAAAAAGTTTTTAGAAAATAATGGAGAAAAATCTCCTATCTATAGTTATAATCAAACAGATTTTGTCAAAAATAAAATTGCCGTTGAAATTCAATTTGGAAAATATTCTTTTGTTGCATATGATCTTTTTGTAAAACACATGCTATTTTACTCTGGTGGTATTATAAATTTGGGTATTGAAATTTTACCCACAAAATTGATGCAATCTCAAATGTCAAGTGGAATAGCTTATTATGAAGGAGAAGTTTACAATGTTATGAGACAAGGAAGAAATAGTCCACCAGTACCCCTTTTAATATTAGGTATTGAACCTTAAACCACGTCTTTATAAAGTTTTGTTAGTACTTTTAAAAAATAGAACTGCCCACTTTAGTCTATATTGATCATTTACATAACTTAGCGCAATGAAAAACCAAAAAATTGCATTTACAAATTCAAAAGGCATTACCCTCTCTGCAAAATTAGAACTCCCAACTCATCAACATCCTAAAGCCTATGCTATTTTTGCACATTGCTTTACTTGCAATAAAAACTTAACTGCGGTTAGAAATATTGCGCGTGCCTTAAATAAGCATGGTTTTGGCGTCATGCGTTTTGACTTTACCGGATTGGGCGAAAGCGAAGGAAATTTTTCCAACACTAATTTTTCTTCTAACATAAAAGATATTGAAGATGTTGCACGATTTATGGAAAAAGAATTGGAAGCTCCAACACTACTTATCGGACATTCTTTGGGTGGTGCAGCAGCTATTTTTTCCAGTAAAAGTATTGCCTCTATTCAAGCGGTGGTAACCATTGGGGCGCCGTCCGCTCCGCAACACGTTCAGCATTTGTTTCAAAACAGTTTAGAAACAATAAAGCAAGAAGGTAGTGCTCAAGTCAATATTGGAGGAAGGTCCTTTCCGATATCTCAACAATTTATTGAAGATATTTCAGCAAAAAACATGACTGAAATTCTCAGTACACTTAAGAAACCACTGTTAATTATGCATTCTCCTCAAGATAGCATAGTTGAGATAAAAAATGCTGCTGAGATTTATGCTGCCGCCAAACATCCTAAAAGTTTTATTTCTTTAGATGGTGCAGACCATTTACTCTCTAATAAAAAAGATTCGGTGTATGCCGGTAATGTAATTGCCGAATGGGCGAGCCGTTATATTAACCCTGCCGAAAAAGAAGCTTTGCATACCAATGAACAAGTAGTGGTAAGTATTGGTGAAGATGCCTATACAACAGACATTTTAGCAGCGGGGCATTTATTAGTTGCTGATGAGCCAGAAGCATTAGGCGGCAACAATTTCGGACCAGCTCCTTACGACTATTTACTTACCTCCTTAGGTGCCTGCACCGCAATTACTTTACGGATGTATGCCGAACGTAAAAAATGGAATTTAGAAAAAGCCATAGTCCATTTAACCCATCGAAAAGACTATGCAAACAACCTTAATCCGAACGAAAAATCTACTATTAAACTTGACCATATTACCAGAAAAATTGAACTATATGGGGCATTAGATGAAGCACAGAAAAAACGACTCCTTCAGATAGCCGATAAATGTCCTGTACATCAATTGTTGCATAAGCCAGTACAAGTTGAAACTATCTTGATAGAAAATAACAAATTATAAAATATACATTATATAAATTATCAATACTATTTTTTTGAAGCGAAACAACTAACACGTACAAACGGTAGTCCCGCTTTCCGCTCAAATGCCATTTGGCAAACGCTGCAATGCCTCCCACAAATAGCATAACCGCTGCAATCGGGGCTAGTTTAGAAGCTTCGGTTTTTCGTAGAAGGGGCAATTCAACGGAGCATACATTATTCAGACCTGACAGGTTTCAAAAACCTGTCAGGTCTTGCTTATAAAAAAAGCAAGCATTTCGATCTATAGAAATTTGGAATTTTAATTCTTTAGAATTTCAAAATTACCGTTCTTCAGTATAATACAACTTGTAAAATTTTCTACCGTCGGGTTCAATACCTTGTTCAATTTGGCTTCGGTCGCCATGAATATATACGTGAAAATTTTTATCTAACTTTAACACACTTTTTAAAAACCTTGCCTGTTTTTTGAGGGCATCTGTTGAAATATCAAATTGATCTTGAATCTCAAAATCGTGCCCTCGTTGAAATTCGTTACTAAAAGTTTGGAAAGAGCGAATCAAATTATCATCCTGTAAAACAATCTGTTCAAAATCTTCTTTTTCAAATTGATCGTTGTTTCTAAAATAGTCGACCGAGCGATTGAGCAAATCAATTTTATCTACCGGACTCACTTCAAAATCTTCCGACAGGCGTTGGTTCACATAATTTTGAGTGGTATTTAAAAATTCTTTGGTGTAATGATAATCATTTTCATAGGGTGTTATATTTAAAAAGTGCTGGCTCCAAAACTGTGCTTCCGTACCTTTATTTTTTTGGTCGACCATACAAACTTTATAGCCTTCATTTTTATGGGTGTTAAAAATTACACAACCTTTATCTAATTGATCAATACCAATCCCTTCATCATAATTTAAATTGAAGTGCTGTTCATCATCAATCAACTTTAAAAAAGAAACTCGATTTTCTGACTTAAAAATACCAATCGCGTCGGTCATTTCATCTTCAAGAGCAATGTTTTTAAAACTCGCAACAAACAAGTCGCCTTTTTTTATGTTGGGGTGGGTGGAGGTTTCAAATAAATATTTAGCAACATCTACCGAAATGGTTTTAAAATCTCCCTCCTCTTCAAAAATGGAATGAGCAAATTGATAAATCGGGTTCATTTTAAAATCTTTATTAGAAAAGGTAAACCGGTACAATTCACTTTTCATCATCGGTTTTAAAAAATAATGAATCAGCAAATCCTTTAATCGTTGGTTGGTTAAATTGAGTAAGTTATCAGACAGGCGCAATGTTTCGTTATGCGTTTTGTTGCCTACCCGGTGAACAATTAATTTTTGAATGGTACAATTTATTAAATCTAACATGAGGATTGTATGAAAATTTCAAAAATAGACATTCCAAAGCCCAAACCGAAATGCTATTGATTATTTAATGAAGTGATCGTACAATAAAATACCTGTAACTTGGTTTAACTAAAAAATTATATGTATTATTTATTCACAGTATTAATTTTGATCTGGTCGTTGTCCTCCTTTTCTCAAACTATTACCGGAATAGTAGCTGATAAAAACACGCAACAACCTATTATGTATGCCAATATTGGCGTAATAGGCAAAAGTGTTGGAACGGTTTCTAACGAAAAAGGACAATTTAATTTGACAATACCTCCCACCTTAAAAAGCGATACCCTCAAAATTTCTGTGGTGGGCTATGAATCGTTCATATCATCTATTCAGCATATAGCTTCTACTGCTGCAGATACCATTTATCTAAACCAAGCCATCATTAATTTACAAGAGGTTGTGATTAAACCCAACAATTGGGTACCGAAAACTTTTGGTGTTACTACCAATACTGAAAGTGTAACGGTGGGTTTTTCAGGTAATGCATTAGGCTTTGAAGGGGGTATTTTGATGAAAAACAAACACCAGGCTTTTTTAAAAAATGTAAAGCTCCATTTTAAATCAAGCTATGATACCTTGTTTTATCGAATTAATATTTATAAGCAAATTGGAAAGAAAAATTTTGAACACATTTTAACCGAACCAATTTATTTTGAAGTCACCAAAGCAGCATTAACCTATCCGGTAATTGTTGATTTGACCGATTACAATTTGGTTGTTGAGGGTAAATTTTTAGTAACGATGGAGATTGTAAAAGACCTTGGAGAAGGTGATTTATATTAT
Organism: uncultured Chitinophagales bacterium; assembly: GCA_938023075.1. Lineage (GTDB taxonomy): Bacteria > Bacteroidota > Bacteroidia > Chitinophagales > JAHDHT01 > CALHDG01. The sequence continues at coordinate 7,531 of CALHDG010000076.1, read as the reverse complement.
AGTGGAGCTTTACTTCGCAAAACTTATGGCAGAGAAACTAGTCAAGATTTATGGAGAACCTTGCCCGTTGGCATTTCTATTAGTGTGGATGCTTTGGTGGAGAAGTGATTTTTATAAATGGATGTTCAACCTATGATTGCCTACCGTTTCCTTTTTTCTTTTTTTCTTCTTCTAAAATTTGTCTCACCCTATCTTCGGATATTTTTAATGAGTTGGCAATTGTAAAAATCGGAATACCATTCTCATAAAATCCAATTACAGCCTCTTTTTCTCTGCCATCTCTGCCTTTGTCAATTAAAACTTTAGCATCTGCCATTTTGGTATGTTGCTCACTGGAAATATTTCTTAAGTTCTTTAAATAGGCTATATACGCTACTCTTTCTTCTTCTGTCAAATTCATCTCATCTAATTTTTTCTTAGCTTCCGTCAACCCTTTAGCGGTATGATTATCGGGTAGTTTGCTGTTCTTTAAAAAATAAATCCACTCATCTAACTTGTCTTGAATTACATTATCGAACTTACCTACTTTTATAATCCAATATTCAAGATAAATTTTATACGTTTGATCGACCTCATAGATTTGTTTTTGAATTTCTGCTAAACTTAACAGATCACCCTGATGTATTCCCTTAAATTGTGTTGTTCCGTGATATACATAATCTTTACCTTGTCCTAAATCAAAATAGGCTATCGTTATTGAAATTACTTTTTTTACGTGTGCATATTCTTCCCCTTCATCAATATATTCTAATTACTTTAGAGGTGCCGTATAAAATTCTATGGAAATAATCATATTCCTTGCTATTCTGTACTTCAATAATGATTAATTCTCCATTCGAATCTTCTACAAAAATATCAACCCAGTTATGCTTATCATTTTCATCTTCTTTATTCCCTTCACTTTCCAAAATTTTTTTGATTGCTATATCTTCAGATAAGAGCTCACTTAAAAAGCCTTCAAGAACATCAAAATTTGCCTTGTTTCTAAGCAATTTTTTCATTGCCCAATCAAACCGAACCAATTGTTTTTTGGCACGCATTTCTCAAAGATACTAAAGTTTCAATTTTGTGTTATACTCGTATTCGAAAAAATGACATTTCTCCAAAAATGACATTTTTGAGTAATTGTAATTCTTAATAAAATAAACTATATCTTGATCAAGTGAAAGATTGCAGTTTTACATTATTAAGTACTTTTTTTCAGTTTGTTTTCTTTGTTGATCTATTAAACTGATTGTTCTTAATATATCATCATCATAGTTTGACGTTCCTATAGATTTAGTTAATTGAGGTAATACTTTATCCCTTAAAGATAATATTTCAAATTTTTCCATAACCAAGTTAAATTCTTCGGATAATTCCTTTTTCCAATTATCAATAACATGTGTTTCATCAGAATGGAACCATAAACACCATACTCTAATTACTTCTTCCCATTTAAATCCAAATTGTTCATATGCATTTTCTATTTGTTGCTTATAGGTTTTACCCTTATTAAAATCTGTATTTGGATTATCAGGTCTCTTATTCTTAGGAACACCAAAGAATTTGTGTCTTATTTCATCTTTTAATGAATCTAGATTAGCTGTCCAACCGGTAGAATGAGTCACACTAACTTCAATATGCCGTAGTTCATTTGAAACCTTATTATAAGCAAGAACATCAAATTGCCTGTTGTTTCCACCTTTAACTTTAAAATCTGTATAAGTAAAATTTTTGTGGCAGTGTCTATAATACAGTTCAACCAAATGTTCTGTTGTATTCATATAATAAACATTAAATTGTATCTTACAACAAAGCATCTACAAAACCTTCCGCACAATATTAGCTCCCAAAGCATTCAAGCGCGTATCAATTTGTTGATATCCTCTATCTATTTGAAAAATGTTGCTGATAATACTGGTTCCATTGGCAGAAAGTGCTGCAATTAACAAGGCTACACCTGCTCTAATATCGGGCGAACTCATCTTAATACCACGCAATGCCATATTGCGCTCCAAACCAATAACGGTTGCTCTATGCGGATCGCATAATATGATCTGAGCCCCCATCTCTATTAATTTATCTACAAAAAACAAGCGGCTTTCAAACATTTTTTGATGAATAAGCACGCTACCTTTTGCTTGAATAGCGGTAACCAAAACGATGCTGATTAAATCGGGCGTAAAGCCGGGCCAAGGTGCATCATAAATAGTTAAGATGGATCCATCAATAAAATTTTGAACTTCATAATTTTGATCGGGCGGCAGATAAATATCATCCCCTTGAAACTCCATTTGAATACCCAACTTTTGAAAAGTTTTCGGAATGTTACCGAGTTGAGGTATGCCCGCATTTTTAATTGTAATTTCTGATTTGGTAATAGCCGCCAAGCCAATGAAGCTACCAATTTCAATCATATCAGACAAACAACGATGTTCACAACCGTGTAGACCATCCACACCAGTAATGTATAATTTGTTTGATCCGATACCTTTTATATCTGCACCCATATTCACCAACATAGTGCAAAGCTGTTGAAGATAAGGCTCACAAGCGGCATTGTAAATTACCGTTTCTCCTTTAGCCAATGCAGCCGCCATAATTACATTAGCCGTGCCTGTTACTGAAGGTTCATCTAAGTGCATATATTTACCGGTTAGGTTACCAGCATCAACTGTATATATACCTTTTTGAGCATCATAATTAAATTTTGCGCCAAGATCGATAAAACCCAAAAAATGCGTATCCATGCGTCGCCTGCCAATTTTATCGCCGCCAGGTTTGGGTATTAAGGCTTTTTTAAAACGGGCTAACAATGGTCCCATAATCATAACCGAACCTCTAATTTGACGAGCTAAACTTTGGTAGGCTTCTGTAGCCATTACTTCAATATCAATGGCATTGGCTTCAAAAGTATAGGTATGATCGTCTACTTTTTCAATGGTGCTGCCTAGTAAACGCAAAATTTCAATCAGCCTGTTTACATCCAATATATCGGGTAAATTGCTGATGGTTACTTTTTCAGCGGTTAATAAGGTTCCGCATATTACTTGCAGTGCTTCATTTTTCGCACCTTGAGGGCTTATGCTTCCTTTTAATTTTCGTCCACCCTCAATTTCAAAAATTTCATTCGCCATAGTATTTTAGGACCGGTTCGGTCTTCTGCGATTTTTGTTGTTGTTGTTATTCTTGTTTTTATTATAGCTACCGTTGTATTTATTATTCCGGCGGTTGTTGCTACCATTGTTGCTGTAACTGCCTTTGCTTTTGTAAGTGCTGTTGGGGCTTCGTCTTTTCTTTTTCGTAAATTTACTTAAGCTGTCTAAGTTGGCATCTGCCGGTAATTCTAAAATACCACCACTTAAGGTTTTCAAGTCTTCAATAATTACTTCGCTGCTAACGTGTTCGGCATTCCAACTTTTGTTTACCATTTTCATATAACTGCCAATAATAACCGCAAAAGCTTCCTGTTTTTCGCGGTCTACCATTTGTTTGGCAGCCTCTATCATGGTCTCTACGTTTTTACCATAGTGTTTAAATTTAATTTTATTATATGGATATTCAACCTGAGTTATTTCGGTATCCAATGGAACAAATTCAACCCCTTCCGGCGTTTCCACCTTCATTTTTTCTTCAGATATGATATTTAAATGATGCCAAAGTTTTGCCTTTTGATCATCTAAGGTTCGAGATTGAGGAGAGAGTTGATTCATTAAATTAACTAAACCTTCTGCCACTTGCTGGCGTACTTCATCATCTTCTATAGTTGCGGCATGATCAATGAGTTTCTGTAAATTGCGACCGTACTCCCTAATTTTAATTTTAGGGTTTTGTGTATTATATTCCATTAAGTAATTATGAATTATTAATTTAAATTTATGATTGTGTTTTTAACTATGAATGTTGAGTTATTAAATATGCCTGCATAATTAAACGAGCCTGTTTAACGATATTGTTTAGTGTGTACTTTTATCAAATGTAACATCCTTTAAAATTAAAAAAAGGAAAAATACGTTTCTATTGATTAGGGATTTTTATATTGTGAGATTAATACAATAGCACAAAGATACACAATCCTTTGCTAAGTATCCAAATAAAGTTTATGATAAGTGTTCAAGAAGCCGAAGCCATCATTTTAACCAACGTACCGGAATGTGAAACAACATCAATCGCTTTACCGGAAGCCGTAGGTAAGATTTTGAAAGAACCCATCTTAACAGACCGGGATTTACCGCCTTATAACCGCGTAGCCATGGACGGCATTGCCATTAATTATACAACTTATGAAAAGGGAAACCGGCAATTTAATATTGAAGCAACCGGCGCGGCAGGAGCACCTCAATTAACACTGAAAGCTCCTGAAAATTGTATTGAAATTATGACCGGTGCCGTATTACCTGAGCATAGCGATACGGTAATTCGTTATGAAGATGTGCAAATTGATAATGGTGTGGCACAAGTAGTTATTGATACTTGCCTTAAAGGACAAAATATACATCTGCAAGGTAAAGATCATAAAAAAAACACCCTGTTAATTGAGCAAGGAACTTTGTTAAGTGCCGCCGAAATTGGTATTGCAGCTTCAGTTGGTAAAGCCACTTTGCAAGTAGCCGTTGCTCCAAAAATAGCCATTGTTTCTACCGGCAATGAGTTGGTCGATATAGATGAACAGCCTTTGCCATATCAAATTAGAAGCTCCAACGTTTATCAAATACAAGCCCAATTAAAACAATGGGGTATTGCTGCTGATCGACTGCATATTCCCGATGATCTAAACACCATTAAAAATGACTTAAAAAAAGCCATTACGCAATACGATGTGTTGTTATTAAGTGGTGGTGTTTCTAAAGGTAAATTTGATTTTTTACCGCAAGCTTTAGAGGAGTTGGGCATAAAAAAAGCCTTTCATAAAATTAGTCAACGACCGGGTAAACCTTTTTGGTTTGGTACGAATAACAACACTACGGTATTTGCTTTTCCTGGTAATCCGGTGAGTACTTTTACTTGTTTAATCCGGTATTTTAAAATTTGGTTAGATGCTTATGTGAAGCTGAAACCCAACACTCGCCAATATTTTGCTTTATCAGAAGAGGTACATTTTAAACCCGACTTAACGTATTTTTTACCAGTAAAACTAATTGCCCATACCAATGGCGAAACCACAGTAAAACCCTCAAAAGGTAATGGTTCGGGAGATTTTGCCAACCTGACCAATGTTGATGGTTTTTTAGAATTGCCCAAAGGCAACAACCTTTATGAAAAAGGTAGCTATTATCCCTATTATAATTTTAGATAAGATGAGTGAAACCTTTAGCCATATTAACAAAAAAGGCACACCCCAAATGGTGGATGTAGGCAATAAAACCATCACCAAAAGAACGGCGGTTGCTCAAAGCATTATCGTTTTACCGCCCGAAGTTGTTGAAAAAATAGAACAAAACGAAATTCAAACTAAGAAGGGCGCCGTTTTTCAAACTGCGATTTTGGCGGGTATTATGGCAGCCAAACAAACGGCAAATTTAATTCCACTTTGCCACCCTTTGGGTTTAGATAATTGTTCGGTGGAAATTGAATTGAATGCCGCTAAAGAAGCGGTGATTACCTGTACTTGTGCTATCGAATCAAAAACCGGTGTAGAAATGGAAGCTTTGACCGGTGCCAGTATTGCTGCCTTAACGGTTTATGATATGTGCAAAGCTTTTTCGCATGATATGGTGATTAAGGAGACCAAGTTGGTTAAGAAGAGTGGGGGGAAGCGGGATGTGGCGAACTAAATTATATGTATACTAAGTTTTACCTATTTGAAATAATTTTTGATAAATAATGCTAGCGCATCACCTCTTAAATTTTTATGCATTACTTTTTTGTTGTGGTTTAGTAAATAGGTAGTTGGCAACGATTCTACTCTATATTTTTGATATACAGGTGAACTTTTACCCAAGGTATCACCCACCTGAAGCCAATTAATCTCATCTCGCTCAACTGCATGTTGCCATTTTTTAAACTGATCATCTAAATTAACGCCTACTACTTCAAAGCCTTTATTTTTGTATTGCTCGTAAAGCGGTTTTACTATATTTCTGTTTTCATCTCTACAAGGGCTGCACCAAGATGCCCAAAAATCAATTAGAATAAGCTCGGCTTCAACATCATTTAAATGTACAATTTTTCCATCGATAGATGGCAGTGAAAAATTTGGAAACATCGCATCAGGAAAAACACTGTGCTCCAATTTCTTCTTAATTTCTTTAATATACTGATGCGTTTGATCTGTAGCAGCCACCATTTTATTAATTTGTATCACATCTTCTACCACGTTATAATCGTATTCAAAATGTTGAATTAGAAATGCCAATAACCTTGAATCGGTAATTGTACCTTCCTCTATTTCTTTTTTAATGGGTCGAAACAATTCATTTTCTACATACAATTTTAGCTGTTTAAAAAATACAGTTTTGTTTTCTTCTGCTTGATCTGCAGTAGCTTGTTGTTCAATTTGCGTAGTGATGAAATCTTTAATTTTCAGATAAAGGCTATCTTCTGAATTTAAAATTTTCTGAAAATATTGATTAATCAGTGATGGGCTTTTAATCGAATAATCTTTTGATAATGCTGGTAAAGTACTTGTTATTTCTATTGGCTTTTCATCATTTACCAGAAAAATATAATTATTGTTTACGTAATCTCTTACTATCTTTCCTGGAATTTCGTCTTTCATAATAAAATTAATCCTGTAAACCAAATCTGTAGGTAGCGCATTAAAATCTGGAAAATGAAACATGCCATTCAGATTGATGGAAGCACTATCAATCACTAAAAAACTACTCCCGTTATAAAAGTCATCAGCTTTTTTAATTTGAAGTAAATAAGCCTTCATTTTTTCTTGCTGATAGTTAGTTATCTGACCAACAATGCCAGTATTTTGACATTTTGTAGTCGAGCTTAAAAACAATAATAAAATGTAAGTATATATAAATTTCATTTCGTAAAAGTATGAAAAATTGGGACTACACAATGTAATCCCAATTTTTACTATTTTAATTTTTTAGTTTACGGCACGTTCAAGTTTTGATTGAATTGAAGTTGGTAAACTTTGGTAAATACGTTCTAATTCTATTGTCTTTTGTAAGAAAGCATCTGGATTTCTGCTCGCCAAACTAAATACTCCCTTCATGGAGCTTAGTAATTTTTTTGCAATTGGATTTTGCTCTTTTTTCAGGATATTTTCTATCATTGTCCAATCGCTTTCTTTTGGTAATTTATCAAGTTTATATGAACTATCCGTTCCACCAGTATTAATAGGTGTTTCTCCTCCTTTAGGTGGAGCTGAAGGATTTGAGCATTTACAAGAACATGAGAAAAAACCAGAAGAACATGTGCAATTTTGGGTATCCGTGCAAGTTGCCTCTGCTGTGCCTCCCATACTTGCTGTACAACTACAAGTATGGTGTAAAATACTTTCCTCATTTAAAAACGAAGGACTAAAGTTATAAAATATTGATAATAATCCAATAACTGACGATAATACTAAAAATTTCATGATTAATTA
>CALHDG010000075.1 GCA_938023075.1 uncultured Chitinophagales bacterium | reverse complement strand
AATTTATTTAAAAGATGTTTAATTGCCAAACTAGGTTTGTGAAGGCAAGTGTGTTTTCTTAGCTCCAATAGCTGGTTAAAGAAAAAGCATTTGCTTTTTATTTTGTGGTAGCCTTAAGCTAATTCAATGTACGGTATTTTTGTACGTTTTTATAGTATAGCGTTGAATTTGAAGTTTGTTTGCAAAATGATGTATTTTTGACAGAAGGAATGGATATATCTAAAAACCGGGATAGAAATTTGGTACATAGTCAAAATATATGGAAATTTTGGTATATTTGGATATTATACATCATTTGACAAAGCACAAACTAAATGATAAATTATGAATAAAACATTTTTAATTCTAATCCTAATTCTCACCACTAATTATATTTTTTCTCAGGAAGCCAAAATTAATGATGGACTTATTGCCCATTTTGAATTTGATAAAGATTTAAAGGACTCATCAGAAAAAAATAATTCATTAAGAAAAATTGGAGATGTATCAATTGATGGCAATTCATTAAATTTTAAAGGTTCAGAAAGCTTTTTAGAACTTAATGAGAGTTTAGGTTTAAACTTTCCTTGGACATATTCTTGCGTAATTGAAAAACCAGAGTATGAAAAAATTGCGGATACAGGAAAAGACGATAAAATACTTTTTTCAAGCGACTATATGAATAGCAAAAGTGAGGCAAACTATTGTGGATTTCTTATAGAAATTGGTGACAATAAGTTAATAGCTCATATTGGCGGAGGATATAAATCAATACGTAGTGTATGGGGGAAATCAAAAGTTCCTTCGGATAGACCAGTTTTAATTACTGTTATTTTTGAAAGCAAAGACGTTGTTAAGTTTTTTATTGATAAAAAAGAAATAGAAACAACAACCTCAGATAGAAATTTTAAGAATGTTAAAATTCTTGGCAAGAAAGATAGGATTGGTTACATAAATGATAATCAATGGAAAGGACGTTTCGTTGGCAAAATGAAAGATTTACGTATTTATAACAAAGTGTTAACTGCTTGCGAGATTCAAACTATCTTTAGTGAAAACAATTCCCCGAGTAATTTAGTAAAAGAATTCACAAAGCAAAGTATTGGAAAATGGAAGATTAAAGACGAATACGAAACCACGAGCGATTATAACAATAGAATTGATAAAGAATCTCAGGAGAAGGAAAAAGAATTCGAAACTTTAATGTTAGATAGCTTAGCAAAGGGATTAAATTGGATTTGTAGTACTAAAAAATATAACGCAGACAACGAGTACTTTGAAATTAGTAATTCACTTTTTGAAAAGTTTAACTTAGATATTCCAAAAGATAAAGCAAGGCAATTTGGTGATAATTTTGATAAGTTAGAAGTGCAAAATTTAGAACTAAAAGTTAGCAATTCGGACAAATTAGAAGTCAATTGCATCAAAATAAAAAACCCAGAAAACAACATAATTTACAAATATGGTTGTTCGACTTTGATGAATGAATCATCGTCAAACATTATAAAAGTTAAGTCAAAAACTGTAACAATAAAAATTTGGGATGAAGCAAGAGAAGACGGAGACATTGTGTCAGTATTTCTAAATGACGCAAGAATTAAAAAAGAGATAACAGTAAGCAAAACTGAATATGTATTCACTTTAGAACTTAATTCAGGAGTTAATCTATTTAAACTATTTGCACATAACGAAGGAGAAAATTCACCCAATACAGCAGCGATACTTATTGATGATGGTATTAACGAGTATAAAACATCTTTAAGTAGCAAGAAAGATGAATTTGCAGAACTTCAAATTGTTTTGGAATAGAGAAAGGAAACGAGTGTGTAACAAAAGCTATATCACCATGCGGGCTCAGTCGGGATTTCAGGCACGCAGCATCACAGCCACCAAAATTTTATTTTGACAATTTGTGGGAAATTATTTTAATTGTAAAATTAAATTTTGCCTAAAGGCGGTCGGGTTTTGGGCTTCGGCATTCCTCACGTTGTTTCGCTAAATTGTTAGATGTAATTGAAAAAATTAAAATAGTTAAATGTTTTTTTCCTTTGAAGGATGAGCATTTAAAAATTATAAATCAAATTCTTTAACCTTAAAAAGTATACCCTAAATGAAAGTAGTTTATAGAGAAAAATTATCAATTTCTTCAAGTAGAAAACCCCATCTTTTTTTATCTCATAATCATAAAAACAAAAATTTAGTTAGAAAATTAGCCACTGACATAAATTTATTTGGAATTGATGTTTGGCTAGACGAATGGGAAATAGAAATAGGTGATTCACTTCACGAAAGTATAGGAAGAGCAATTGAAAAGTCTCGTTATATTGGTATAGTTGTAACTCCAGAATTTGTTAAATCGAAATGGTGCAAAGATGAATTACTCCAGGCATTGTCAAGAGAAAAAAGAGAAGATAAAATAATTCTTTTACCATTACTATTTGAATACGCTCAACCTATTCCATTTATAGATGATAGATTGTATTTGGATTTCTCAACAAACTACTTAAAATCACTAGCGCATTTATGTGCACTTATTTATGATTCAAATCCTAGAATGATATCAAATTTTATTACCATTGACCGTATAATGACTATGAGAGATGTGGAGTGGACTCTTAAACGATTGGGATGGGATGGAATAAGAAAAGTAGATTATGATGAATTCCAATTATTAAAGAAACTTTTAAAGGAGGCAATGGATAGAAATTATTTAATCGGAAATCTAGTGGTAGATATACAAGATGAAACCCTAAGATATTACAAAGAATTAGGGTTGGAGTTATTAAAAGAGTTTCCAAACAACCCTATAGTAAAAAAATTATTTGGTATTGATATTTGACAAATTAAATAAATGAAAAAAAATTATTTGGAGAAGAAGCCAACAAAGATTTGTTAGTGGATTTTTTAAATCAACTATTCCACAAAAACACATCATAAAAGAACTAACCTTTAGAAATGTTGAAAAACAAAGTGAGATAGCCTTAGTAGTTAGTCAAGTTGGTGGTGTTGGATTAGTATGAAGGTGGCAGGTACTATAACGCGTTGTATAGTGCATACACTTCGGGATACGCAGCATACACAAATTGTATTAGGCAATTAAATACAGAAACAATGAAAGATATTTCAGGAATCGATGAAAATGGAAACCCAAAAAATGGACCATTTAAGCTGTTCTTCAAGAATGGACTTGTCTCTTGTCAAGGTGAATTTGACAACGGAGAAAAATCAGGGACGTGGAAATACTTTCTCAATAATGGACAATTGCAATCATCGGGAAACTACAAAAACGGGAAGATTGTTGGTCAATGGGAATGGTTCTTCAAAAATGGCGAACCAAGGGCTACTGGTGGTTTCGATAGTGATGAGAATAAACACGGTGAATGGAAAAGATACCATAAAAATGGTCTGCTATGGGACGAAGGTCATTTCGAACACGGTAAAAAGAAAGGAGTGTGGAAAGTTTATGATGAGAGCGGTAAAATTCTAAAAGAGCAAGATTTCAAAAAAAAAAGAACTGTATAAATATCTGAAAGAAACAAACGCCATTAGGCGTTTCGCTCGGGAATGGAGACTTTATAACATCATAGCCACCAAAATTTCATTTCGACAATTTGTCGGGTATAAATTTAAACTGTAAAATAAAATATTGGCTAAAGGCGGTCGGTTTGCCGGGTTTACAGCTTCGTTGTTTAGCCAGGCCTTTAGCATCCATAAACAAAAATGAGAATTGAATTTAATGGATAAAACTCTAACTATTGATTATAAATTATTAGATAACAAGAATGTTTATTTAAAGGTTAATGAACAATAAAATTTTCAA
>CALHDG010000074.1 GCA_938023075.1 uncultured Chitinophagales bacterium | reverse complement strand
TTTGTATCGGCTGTGCTTAAAGTCATGCCTGCTGGGATATAATCGGTTACTTCAAAGGAAGTTGCATCTACACTTCCTTGATTCGTTACTGTAATAGTATAGGTTACATCGTCACCTGGTGCAAATGGACCGGCACTGCTTAACTCTTTTACTAAGGCTAAATCGAATACTTGACCTACTGGAATAGATTCCGGATCGTGATCATCTTCGTCTGTTGCCGGATCGGTATCGCCTGGTGCGCCTGTTCCATCACCCATATTGGTATCATCGGCTGGTGAATCTGGTGCGCCACCGGCATCATTCGTATCGTCACCATCTGGAGTACTATCTACATCGGGTTGACCCAATGCATTGTCATCATCACTGATTTCTGCAAAGTTCACTAAACTTGTGCCCTGGAAGTTTGCATCTATGGTTAATACGATATCTATTGTGGTAGTTGCTCCTGCTGCAAGGGCTCCGCCTGCTACGGTTACCGGACCTGCTGCCGGACCTGTCCAACCGTTGGTATCGGCTGTGCTTAAGGTCATGCCTGCCGGGATGTAATCGGTTACTTCAAAGGAAGTTGCATCTATAGTTCCTTGATTGGTTACTGTAATTGTGTAAGTCACATCATCACCTGGAGCATAAGGACCGGCACTTGCTTCTTCTTTTATTAAAGCTAAATCAAAAATTTGTTCAACAACAACAGGCTCTGGATCGTGATCGTCTTCATCTGTTGCAGGATCGGTATCACCTGGAGCACCTGTGCCATCACCCATATTTACATCATCAGAAGGAGAATCTGGTGCGCCACCTGCATCATTGGTATCATCACCATCAGGCACACTATCTTCATCGGGTTGACCTAAAGCATTTTCGTCATCACTAATTTCGGCAAAGTTAACCAAATCAGTTCCCATAAAAGCAGGATCGATTGTTAAAACGATATCTATTGTTGTACTTGCACCTGCGGCTAAAGCTCCGCCTGTAAAAGTAACCGGACCAGCAAAAGGACCTGACCAACCGTTTGTGTCGGCTGTACTTAATATCATACCTGCAGGGATATAATCGGTTACTTCAAATGCGGTAGCATCTAATGTACCCTGATTAGTAATTGTAATGGTATAAGTTACATCACTACCTGGTGCGTATGGACCTGCGCTTGTTTCTTCTTTAATTAATGCCAAGTCAAAAATTTGACCGATAGGAACAACAGCGGGATCATGGTCATCTTCGTCAGTTGCAGGATCACCGTCACCTGGAGCACCTGTACCGTCACCGCCTGTAGTATCATCTGCAGGACTACCTGGATCTCCACCAGCATCATTCATATCATCGCTGTCTGGTGTACTATCTACATCAGGTTCTCCCAAGGCATTTTGTCCATCACTAATCTCAGAAAAGTTTACTAACTCTGTTCCCTGGAAAGCAGGATCTATTGTTAAAACAATATCTATAGTTGTGCTGGCTCCTACGGCTAATGTTCCGCCTGTATTAACAACCGGACCTGCAGCAGGACCTACCCAACCATTGGTATCTGCGGTGCTTAAGAACATACCTGCCGGTATATAATCCGTTACTTCAAATGAAGTTGCATCTAAACTACCTTGATTGGTTACGGTAATTGTAAATGTTACATCATCACCTGCGGCAAAAGGACCTACACTTGTTAATTCTTTAATTAAAGCTAAATCGAAAATCTGACCTACTGGAATTGATTCTGGATCGTGGTCATCTTCGTCTGTTGCCGGATCGGTATCACCTGGCATTCCTGTTCCGTCACCCATATTGGTATCATCGACTGGAGAATCAGGTGCACCACCTGCATCGTTGGTATCGTCACCATCTGGAACACTGTCCACATCTGGTTGACCTAAAGCATTTTCGTCATCACTAATTTCTGAAAAGTTAACCAAGCTTGTTCCCTGGAAGTTTGCATCTATAGTTAATACGATATCCACCGTTGTGTCAGTACCGGCGGCTAATGCACCACCTGTATAAGTTGCTGTCGCACCATTATCAGTCCATCCATTTGTATCATTAGCACTTAGAGTCATTCCTGTCGGAATGTAATCAGTTACTTCGAAAGATGTTGCGTCTAATGTACCCTGGTTTGTTACTGTTATGGTATAAGTAACATCATCACCCGGAGCATAAGGACCTGCACTTGCTTCTTCTTTTATTAAAGCTAAATCGAATACTTGTTCAATTGGAATTTGTTCCGGATCATGATCATCTTCATCTGTTGCCGGATCCATATCGCCTGGCATACCTGTTCCATCACCCATATTTACATCGTCAGAAGGAGTATCTGGTGCTCCACCTGCATCATTGGCATCATCAGCATCCGGAACACTATCTACATCCGGCACGCCTAAAGCGTTTTCATCATCACTAATTTCCGCAAAGTTGACTAAACTTGTTCCCTGGAAAGTTGGATCTATTGTTAATATTATATCAATTGTAGTACTGGCTCCTGCTGCTAAAGCACCGCCTGTTGTTGCTACGGGACCTGCTGCCGGACCTGTCCAACCATTGGTATCTGCGGTGCTTAAGGTCATACCTGCTGGTATATAATCTGTTACTTCAAATGATGTAGCATCTAAAGTTCCTTGATTAGTTACTGTAATCGTATAAGTTACATCACCGCCTGGAACAAAAGGACCTGCAGATGCAATTTCTTTAATTAAAGCTAAATCAAAAATTGGGATGAAACCAAAATCTACCGTCATATCACCATTCTCATCTACCGGGTCTTGCATGCCGCCTGTTGGACCTGTTTCGTCTGCATCGGTTGGCTCGGTGCCTGGTGCTAAGGTGATTACCGGTGATTGAACTACGGTTCCTGAACCGCCTGGCTGGTCACCGTTATCATTACCGTCTACGCCATTGTCTGCCGTATCGGTTGGGGTACTACTTACCGGATAAGTTGCATCTGGTGTTGGTATTTGTACGATATAATCGCCTGGTAATAAATCTCCAAAGAAATAATCACCGTTTGCATCGGTTACCGTTGATGCTATTACCGTTCCTGTATCATCTAATAATTCTACCGTTACGCCTGGAATTCCTGCATCAGTAGGATCTTGAATACCATTATCATCTGCATCTATAAAGACCGTTGAACCTATACTCATTAGTGGTATGAAACCGAAATCTACCGTCATATCACCATTCTCATCTACCGGGTCTTGCATGCCGCCTGTTGGACCGGTTTCGTCTGCATCGGTTGGCTCAGTGCCTGGTGCTAAGGTTATTACCGGTGATTGAACTACCGTTCCTGAACCGCCTGGCTGGTCACCATTATCGTTGCCGTCTACGCCATTGTCGGCGGTGTCGGTTGGGGTACTACTTAGGGGGAAATCCATATCGGGTACTGGTATTTGAACGATGTAATCGCCTGGTAATAAATCTCCAAAGAAATAATCA
>CALHDG010000073.1 GCA_938023075.1 uncultured Chitinophagales bacterium | reverse complement strand
ATGGTGGTGATTGGTAAGGTTTTACTTTCTGTTAAACCACTATCGGTTAAAACTTCAACTTGTTTACTGTAATTTTCACCTAGGTAACGCCTAAAGCGCAATAAATCATCATACTCTTTAGCCTTTTGCAGTTCAATTAATGTGGTTTTGAATGTTCCATCTTTTGTTCGGATGGTTGCTTTAAAATCTAATCGTAAAATTAATAAGCTGTATTTTTTTGATTTGGTATGCATTTCCTGCGGATGCATCATCAATTGAGTGATTTCTTCGCCAATTATTTCACCAATTAAACCTCGTGCAATATCTATATCTTCCATCAAATACTTGAAGGCAACATCATATATGGGATTAATAATTCGCATGCTATACTTTGTAAAAATAAACTTTTTAAATGAAAGCGACTATGGAATGATGAACATAATAACAAATTCATTTAGATATTTCATTTAGCCGAACCGAAACCGCATTTTTATGCGCCATCAAATCTTCTGCCGTTGCCATAATTTCAATTGCCGGACCAATGTTTTGCAAACCTTCTTCACTTAAATGTTGAAAGGTAATTTTCTTCACAAAACTATCTAAAGAAACGCCACTAAAATTTTTAGCGAAGCCGTTAGTAGGTAAAGTATGGTTGGTGCCGCTGGCATAATCACCAGCACTTTCGCAACTGTAATTACCTAAAAAAACTGAACCGGCATTGGTAATTTGATCTTCAAATTTTTGATAATTTTCTGAAGCGATAATTAGATGTTCAGGTGCATAAGCATTGCTAAATTTTATACAAGTTTCCCAATTGTTAAATAAAATAGCTTTGCTGTTTTGAAGGGCTTTCTCAGCAATTTCCTTTCGCGGTAAAATTTTTATTTGCTCTTCCAAGGCTTCAATTACTTGATTGATAATTTCCTGATTGTCGCTTAATAAAATTACCTGACTGTCAATTCCATGTTCTGCTTGCGACAATAAATCAGCTGCCACATAATTGGGCTGGCAAGTTTCATCGGCTATTACTAACACTTCGCTTGGTCCGGCAGGCATGTCAATGGCTGTGCCGTGTTGCTGAACTTGCCCTTTGGCTTCGGTAACATATTGGTTGCCTGGTCCGAAAATTTTGTAGACTTGATTCACTGTTTCTGTACCAAGAGCCATAGCTGCAATAGCTTGTGCGCCGCCAATTTTATATATTTTGGAAACGCCTACTAATTTAGCCGTATATAAAATGGCATCGGCAATTGCCCCTTTGCTGTTGGGTGGTGTGCATAAAATTACTTCTTTACAACCGGCAATTTTTGCTGGAATCCCCAACATTAAAATGGTTGAAAATAATGGAGCTGTTCCACCCGGAATGTATAAACCTACTTTTTCGATGGCGACGCTTTTTCGCCAACATTGTATTCCTTTCGTGGTTTCAATTTTTTGAATAGTTTCTTTTTGTGCCAAATGAAAGGTCTCAATATTTTGTTGGGCCTGTTCAATAGCAGTCTTTAAATTTTCGGGCGTCGTTTCTACTGCCTTTTCAATTTCTTCATGACTAACTGAAAGATTGCTTAATGTTGCCTTATCAAATTTTTGGGTGTATTCCAACAAAGCCTTATCGCCTTTTTGTTTCACCGTTTGTACAATATTGCTAACGGTTTTTTGTAAAGCTTTTTTTTCGATGACTGGGCGAAGTGTGTATTGCTTCCAATTGTTTTTAGCAGGATTTATAATAACCTTCATTTATCTAACCATTTTATCAATTGGGATAATTAAAATGCCTTCTGCCCCGGCAGCTTTTAGCTGGTCGATTACCTCCCAGAATTCTTTTTCTTTAATTACACTATGTAAAGAACTCCAACCAGCTTCTGCCAAAGGTAATACTGTTGGGCTTTTTAAAACTGGTAATATTCGGCTTACTTCTGCAATTTTTTCGTTTGGAACATTCATTAAAATATATTTGGTGTTTTTGGCTTCTAAAACAGCATCAATTCTAAACAGCAATTGGTTAAGCAAGGCTTGTTTTTCAGGATGTAACCGGGCAGATTTTGCCAATACCGCTTCCGATTTAAAAATAGTGTGTACTTCTTTTAAACCATTTTTAAACAAGGTGCTTCCTGAACTTACGATATCACAAATGCCATCTGCCAAGCCAATGTTGGGTGCAATTTCTACTGAGCCGGAGATCATATGAATTTCTGCCTCAATGTTTTGCTCTTTTAAGAAAGCCTTTACGGTGTTGGGGTAAGAGGTAGCAATTTTTTTGCCTTTAAAATATTGCAGTGACTCATTATCTATCTCTTTAGGAATGGCTAAAGACACTCTGCATTTAGAAAACCCCAGTTTTTTAATTACTTCTATTTGTTTTTGCTTTTCTATCAACAGGTTCTCACCAATAATACCCAAATCCACCACACCATCTTCAATATATTGTGGGATATCTGAATTTCGTAAGTACAATATTTCCATAGGAAAATTTTGTACTTCTACCTTTAATTGATCTTTACCATTGTTGATAGCTATGCCACAATCTTTCAGTAGCTTTAACGAATCTTCGTTGAGCCTGCCGCTTTTTTGAATCGCTATTTTTAATTTCATCATAGTTATGCAGTTTAGTTTGTATCAAACAACCGGCAAAAAAAACCCGCTTGATTGACTCAAACGGGATACTATATTTTTGTCGACATCTATCTACACTATAGCTACCTGGTTTGAGTACCAATTGGCAAATGATGATGATGTTTGTTGTTTATATTCATATTTGTTTTGTGAAGGTAATCGATTTTTTGGGAATCAGCAGTATTTTATTTACAGCTTCTAATAAACTAAAAAATAATAAAATCAATTTGTGATAATAGCTTATAATGCTTATAATTGATTGTAAAGAAAAACAGTATGAAAATAGTTTTTATGGGAACCCCTTCTTTTGCGGTAGCATCACTAAAGCATCTTGTAGAAAACAAGAAAGACATTGTAGGAGTAATAACAGCACCGGATAAGCCTGCGGGCAGAGGAAGAAAATTACAGCAAAGTGCCGTAAAAGAATATGCAGCAGCTGCTGGCTTAAAGGTTTTACAACCCACCAATCTTAAAAATGAACAATTTTTGAATGAATTAAGAAGCCTGGAAGCTGATTTATTTTTGGTGGTCGCTTTTAGAATGTTACCTGCTGTAGTTTTTGAAATGCCTTCCAAAGGAACGGTAAATTTACACGCCTCTTTATTACCACAATACCGGGGAGCTGCTCCCATTAATTGGGCAATAATAAAGGGGGAAACCGAAACCGGAGTCACAACTTTTTTTATCGAACAACAAATTGACACCGGCAAAATGATTGCACAAAAAAAAGTAGCTATTGAACCTAATGAAACTGCCGGCACTTTACACGATAAGTTAATGGAGACCGGTGCAAGTTTGGTTTTGGAAACCATAAACGCCATAGCAGAAAGTAACTTTACTATAACTGAGCAAGATCATACCAAAGCCACCAAAAAAGCTCCGAAGATATTTAAAGAAGACTGTGCCATTAAGTGGAATCAAAACACAAAAACAGTAGATCATTTTATTAGAGGCTTATCTCCTTATCCGGCGGCTTTTACTAGCGTAAATAATCAGCAATTAAAAATTTACGCTGCGGTTACCGAATATGCTACTCATCAATTATCGCCCGGCGAATTAGTATCTGACAATAAAACCTATTTTAAATTTGCTACTAAAGATGGCTTTATTATACCTCATTTGGTGCAATTGCAAGGCAAAAGAAAAATGGAAGTTCGTGACTTTCTAAATGGTTTTAATCTGGAAAAGGCTGGCTAATATTCTGTTCAAAATTTATTACGCTCAAAATCTTAAGATTATCTTGCATGATTAGGTCAAAACTATTAGTTTACCAGTAATCTAAAACAAATGAAGATGTCAGTAACCATTCAAGATCCTTTAATTCCGTTTATTCCTTTACTTTATGTTGCTTGGGCAGATGGCGTATTAGAAGCCTCCGAAATAGAGTATATAGAAAATCAGATACATATTAGTACTAGCATAAAACCAGAAACTAAAAAGTTGGTTTGCAAATGGTTAAATCCAACCAACCCGCCTTCGGCAAGAGAATTGGCTTATTGGAAAAGATACATTAAAAAGAATGCCGCTTTACTTAGCACCACCGAAAAGTTAGATTTATTTTCTATCGGGCAACGTTTGGCTAATCAATCAAATAACGAAACGATTATAAATAAAGAAACTCAACAATCGTTAACTCATATTGAAGATTACCTCGGCATTATTAGTCACGAAGCTATTCGCTCAGTTTTGGATAATGAAGTTAGTAGTGATGTTGTACAAAAAGAGAAATTTACGCCCGATGTAACAAGCAGAACATACACTACCTTGTTGAAAAAATCACTTCAAAATAACCAAGCCGACTTAAAAGCCAAAGTTCAATCCATCTTAAATCGGTTTAAAGAAGAGATTGATAATCCATCTTACAACTTAGCCACTCAAAGAGAAAAAGTATTAAAATGGTGTATAGCCTTAGCCAAAGAAGGTTTAGGTGCTTTAGCCTATCCAACGCAATATAGCGGGCAAAATTCACTCAATAAATATTGTGCAGTATTTGAAGAAATTTCTAAATACGATTTAAGTCTTGCTATAAAATTTGGCGTTCATTTTGGCTTGTTTGGTGGCAGTGTGGCTTCGCTCGGCACGCAAAAACATCATGATAAATATTTAAAATCTATTGCCAATATGGAATTGTTAGGTTGTTTTGCGATGACAGAAATGCATCATGGCAGCAACGTAAAAGCTTTGCAAACTACCGCTATTTACCATGCAGATGATCAAAGCTTCATTATCAACACTCCAACCCAAAACGACCGTAAAACTTACATTGGCAATGCCGCATTACACGCCACTATGGCATCTGTTTTTGCGCAGTTAATTGTTAACGAAGAAGAGCATGGCATCCATGCATTTTTAGTACCTATTAGAGATGAACAGGGAAATCCTTTACCCGGCATTACTATTGGTGACAATGGACATAAAATGGGTTTAAATGGAGTGGATAATGGCACCCTTCATTTCAATCAGATAAAAATACCGAAAGAAAATTTACTGAATCAGTTTGGCGATATTGATGAGGCTGGTAATTATGTAAGTCCGATCAGCAGTTCTTCCAAACGTTTTTTTACTATGCTGGGCACTTTGGTTGGTGGTAGACTTTGTGTGCCGGTTTCTGGTTTAAGTGCCGCTAAAAAAGCATTGAATATGGCTGTTCACTTTGCGTTGAGTCGTAAGCAATTTGGTCCACCCGGTTTGCCTGAACAATCCATTATGGATTATCCTACACATCAAAAAAAGTTAATGCCTTTAATTGCCAACGCTTATGCCTACCATTTTGTGCATCAACAGTTACTGCAAGATTTTGAAAAAAATATTGGTAATGATCAACAACAAATTGAAGCCTTAGCTGCCGGTTTAAAGGCATTAAGTACATGGAATACGACCAAAACCATTCAAACTTGCAGAGAAGCTTGCGGTGGCAAAGGTTACTTGAGTGAAATGTATTTTGATAAACTGAAAGCAGACTCTGATATTTTCACTACTTTTGAAGGTGACAATACCGTGTTGTTGCAGCTTACCGCAAAAAGCCGCTTAACTTATTTTAAAAAACAATTTGGTCGTTTAAATTGGTGGGATACGGTAAAATATATTTCTACTATTGCTTCTTCTAATGTCATCCAATTAAATCCGGTAACTATTCGCAACAGCAATGAAGATCATTTATTGAGTGATGATTTTCAATTAACCGCTTTTCAATATCGAGAGGAGTATAGTTTACGTAGCCTTGCTTTGCGTTTAAATAAAAGAATTAAAAATGGTGCTGATAGTTACGATGCTTTCCTTGAAACCCAAGTACATTTGGTGGATATGGCGAAGGCTTATATTGAACGGATTATTTTAGATAAGTTTATTACAAGCCTCAGCCAACATCAAGACGAAGCTTTGAAAGCTGTTTTAACGGATTTGAAAAATTTATATGCCTTACATTGCATAGAAGAAAACAGAGGTTGGTACTTAGAGCACGGCTATATTAGTGGAGCCAAATCTCTCGCTATTAACAAGTTGGTTTCAAAACTTTGTAAACAGTTAAAAAATGAAAGCCGGTTTTTGGTAGATGCTTTTGATATACCAACATTTATGACCGAGCGAGCGCTGAAGTTTTATTGAATTGACGTTTAAAATGAAGTGGAGGCACACCCAAATTTTTTCTGCTTTTCCAATTTGTAATTTGGGTAATTTGTTTAAATTATCAGTTGGAGTAAATCTTACAAAAATTATTATCATTGCAACAAATTTTAAACAACAAATTGTTTATACATGAATAAGCAATGCTACATTCATATTGGCATCCACAAAACCGGCACTACCAGTCTGCAAAAAATGTTGGCATGGAACAGGGCTTATTTGGCGAGAAAAGGTTTATTGTATCCTAAACAATGTACTTGGCGCGGTGGTCATCATAATTTGGCTTGGGAAATTTTTGGTGATGCCAGATCTCATAAAAAATATGGTTCTATAAAAGAACTGAAAACTGAAATAGAAAAGAACGATCAATCAATTTGTTTGCTCAGCTCAGAAGATTTTTCGAGATTTGGATTGCCCCATAAAAAGAAATTACGAGATCATTTTAAAAAGTACCATCCTAAAATAATTGTTTATATTAGAAATCAATTCGATTATATTGTTTCTTCATGGTCAACAGTGGTTAGAAATGAAACAACCGGTTCAAAATTCAAAGAATATTATAATTTTTGCATGAAAAAGAGGCTTAATCTTTTAGACTATGCGATGTTTTTAGATGAATGGGCACAAGTTTTTGGCAAAGAAAATCTGATTATTAAAATATACAATAAAAATTTAGGCTTGAATTTGCATGAGGATTTTATGAATTTATTTAATGTTAATACTAATGAACTGAAGTTGCCAGAAAGATCGAACACCAGCTTGCCTTATGCTCAATTGAATGTAATAAGGATTATCAACAATTTCAATCTACAATTAGACTATGAAAAAAGAACTGAATTTGTTGATGCACTTTTAAAAGAAATTGATCAAAACTTTGTAATTCGATCAAAAATTATTCCTCCAAAAGATAGAGTGATGCTCCGTAAAAACACCGATGCCTTTTTTGAAGAGTCGAACCGGGTAGTGGCTCAAAAATATTTTAATAGAGCACAATTATTTATTTGATTGTATTACATTTTGTTGTTGTTCGTAGCTTCTTTGTTTTGGAGTTTGGAAATTCCTATTTTTAAAATTTTACGCAATTGATAGACTATCTGATTATTGGGCAAGGTATTGCCGGTACTATGTTGGCATACTTTTTTGAAGAAAGAGGTGTTACCTTTAACATCGTTGATGCGGTAGATTATGGTCTCGCAAAAAATAACTCCCCTACCCTATTGACTGATCAATTGGCGCATCCCTTTCACGGGGCATCTAACGTTTCAACCGGTATTATTAATCCGGTAACCGGCAGGCGTTTTGTAAAAAGTTGGATGATTGACAGCTTATTTCCATTTGCCGAAAAAACTTATCGGGCAATTGAGCAAAAATTACAAACCTCCTTTTACAAAAAAACAAAGCTGTATAGAACTATTCCTGATCAAAAAGCCATGAATGATTTTTTACTACGATTAGATGATCCCGATTATCAGCCTTTCTTTTCTAACAACACTAATTTTAAACCTGATGAAAAACATATTAACCTCACTAAAAAAGGCATTACTATTAAACAAGTAGCTAAAGTCAATGTTCTACAGTTGTTACGGCAATACAGAAATTATCTCCTTAAAAAAGGCAATTTCGTACAAACTAATCTTGACTATCATCAAATTTACCCTAAAGACAAACACGTTGAAGTTGACATTAACAATCGTAAAAAAGAAAAATTTAAACGACTAGTTTTTTGTGAGGGTTATCGTGTAAAGAATAATCCTTTCTTCAATTTTTTACCTTTTACCGGTTCAAACGGACAGACTTTAATTATCCAAGCTCCTCAACTTCAATTGGACTATTTACTAAAGTCAGGCATTTTTGTCATTCCAATAGATAATGAACAATATCAAATTGGCACCACTTGGGATTGGGATATTTATGAACCTAAAATAACCTCTGAAGCTTATGATAAACTGATTTCAAAATTAAACGCTTTATTGAAGATTCCATTTTCTGTTGTTGATCATCAAGCTGCTGTTAGACCAACTATTAAAGACCGAAGGCCAGTTTTGGGTAGGCACCCCAAACATCCTACTATTTATTTGTTGAATGGATTAGGCACAAAGGGAGTTTCTTTATCGCCGTATTTTGCATTACAAATGGTTCATTTTCTAGTAGATAGAACGCCTCTTTTAAAAGAGGTATCTATTAATAGATTCTTCTCTAAGTAATCCTACAAAAATAAAAAGAACCCGCTCGGAAAGTCCAAACGGGTTCTGCAATAGTTATTTTAATATCTATCTTATCTAGTCAATAAATATTTTTCTGAAATCTGATTCACGATTGTTATTTAAGTAAATCACAAACACCCCTTTTTCTAAGGAAGCATTGTCAATCTCTAAGTAATTTTTACCGTAAATACTCATTAATTTACCATCAACTCTGGTTCTTCCTGCAAGATCAATTAAACGATACTGAATTTGCTCATCAACGGTATTCGTAAATTCAATTCGAATGAAATCACCATTTTCATAAGCATTAACTATAGCAAAAGCATCCACTTCTTCAACAATTAACTCTTCCTCTTCGGTTTCTTCAATTTCCTCTATTTCTTCAACTTGTTCAACTTCTTCTTCTACAGTTTCAGTTTCCTCTACTTGTTGCTCTTCCTCTTCAATAGTCTCTTCTTCTTCTACTTCAGTTTCCTGAACAATTACCACCATTTCTGGTATTACGCTTATCGATACTCTGGCAGTTTCGCAATTACCTTCTGCATCGCAAGCAATATAATCTACCCGGTCATTACCAACAAAACCTTCATTTGAAGTATAAACTAATGTATTATCTACAATTTCAACCGAACCATTAAAGGCTGGTGTAACTGCTACAATAGTTAAGGCTTCATTGTTTGGTGTAATATCGTTCACCAATACATTAATAGTTGTTGCTATAGATGCATATGCTGAAATCAAATCATCATACAAGGTTGGAAGCGTGCGTAATACTTCTTCCACCACTAACTCAACAGTAGCCGAACCACATTGTCCTTTTTCGTCGCAAATGCTGTAACTAAACGCATCTAAACCAAAGTAATGTTGGTTAGGGAAGTAAGTAATCGTACCATCTAAATTAACTCTTGTTGAACCGTAAACCGGTGCTTGTTCAATAGTTGGAGATTCCCAACTATAAGCACTTTCATCATTAGCTAATACTGGTATGGTAATACTTTGTTCTTGCATAGTGTTGGCATTGTCATCAATTACTCTTAAACCACCACAACCTTCAACATCTACAAATACAGTAGCTACATCACTCATTCCTGCACTGTTTACACCTGTTACCGTTATTTGATCGGTGCCGGTTAAGCCTGGTAAAGGAATGTAAGTAAAGCACGTTGGTGGAGTAATGGTTATACTGCAATCAAACGTTGTTTCTACTTCGGTAATAGAAGCACCTGGTGCATTACAGAAATCAACACATATTTCAACCGGAGTAATTGGTGAAGTACAAGTACTAAATACATTTTCACAAACTTCTAAGGCTGCTTCAACGTTAATTAATCCATTTGAACAATTACCACAATCGTTACAGATTTGATAAGTAATTTGATCAGTACCGCTGAAGCCCGCAGTTGGCTGGTATTGCACTTGACCGCCCACTATCATCGCACTACCGTTAGTTGGTCCGCTAACAATACTGGTTAAAGTTAAGCCATCGTTACAAGCATCATTGGCATCATCATTAGTTAATGGATTACCTGATACTACTCCGTTGTTATACGAAGCCGTACTTCCGTTGAAAGTTGCACCAATCATATCTACTCTAATTACATCTTTGTTGGCTATAGGTGTACCACAACCTACATTCACATTAATGTCAATTTGATCTGTTAAAATCGGATTACCATCATCGCAAACGGTTACGGTAACTACATCTAAACCAACTTGTAGAGGTAAGGCTATGTAAACAAAGCATAGATCACTAATCTCATTGATGTTACAATTTGACAAGGTTTCTAAATCGCAGATAGTAACATTATCTCCATCAGGATCAAAAGCATCTACACAAATTGTAATTGGTATAAATGGTGCAGCACAATAGTCTACTCCATCTGCCGGCGAAGTTATAATTGGCGGATTATTCACAGCTGGTGGTGGTGGTGGTGGTGGGAAGTCATCACTCGGATCACTCGGATTGGTACCGTTGGCACATTCCTGAGCATTACTTACTCCTCCATTGTCACAATCTGCGGCTGCCAAGTCTGGGTATGCGGCAATGTATGCACAGATATCTAAATTAAATTGCGCTACATAAGCACAGTCAACTACAACTGGCGGCGGTGGTGGTGGTGGGAAGTCATCGCTTGGATCTCTCGGATCTGTACCATTGATACATTCCTGAGCATTACTCACTCCTCCATTGTCGCAATCTGCTGCTGCCAAATTTGGATTTCCAACTATATAAGCACAGATATCTAAATTATGCTGAGCTACGTAAGCACAATCTATTACAACCGGCGGTGGTGGTGGCGGGAAGTCATCACTCGGATCGGTTGGATCAGTTCCATTCACACATTCCTGAGCGTTACTTACTCCTCCATTGTCACAATCTGCTGCTGCTAATATTGGGTTACTGACCACTTCAATACAAATATTTACGCCTTGTTCAAGAATAGCTATACAATCATCACTTGGATCAAATGGATCTTCACCACGCTTACATTCATATAGGTTAATGGCTCCACCATTGTCGCAATCTGCAAAGGCTAAGGCACCTGTCGGATCATTGGCAATTAATTGACAAATATCTAAACCGTTAGCTAAAACATAAGCACAATCAATTACCGGATCTGGGAAGTCATCATTCGGATTATTCGGATCGGTACCGTTGGCACATTCCTGCGCATTACTTACACCACCGTTATCGCAATCAGCATTTGCTAATAATGGATTACCTGGTATGTAAGCACAGATATCTAAGTTATTAGCTTGTACATACGCACAATCAATGGTTGGTGGAGGTGTTGGTATATCATCACTTGGATTAAATGGATCTCTTCCATCGAAACATTCTGTAATGTTATTTACACCGCCGTTATCACAATCGCCCAATGCCAATTCTCCTGTTGGATCAGCTGATATCAATAGACAAATATTAATTCCATTTTGTTGATAGAAATCACAACCTTGAGGTTGAGGTTGTCCAATCACATCAATAGAAGCTGGATCGTGATCATCTTCATCACCATTTTCATTGTCTAAGGCATTATCGGTAACTGGTCCATCATTACCAGGATTATTATCTGGTGTAGAATCAACATCTGCTTGTGGCACACCATTCTCATCTTGTGCCGATTGAATTTCTGCAAAGTTAACCAAAGTACCTGCACTTGCAGTTGGGCTAACTTGCGTAGTTATCGTAATAGTTGTAGCACTACCTGGAGCAATAGGACCGGGAACTACCCTTGTTGCGGTATTACCAACACCTGCTGTCCAATCGCTATCAGCTAATATTAAGCCAGTTGGCAAGTAATCAACTATGGTAATGTTTTGAGCGGTTACATTACCTTGATTAAGTACAACCACGTAGAAGGTCACTAAGTCACCTGGTGCTACAGGATTTGGTTGTCCTGGAGCAGGTTGCTTTCTGATAGCTAAGTCAAAGCCAAGTTGCGGCGCAGTTAACGTAACGGTTGCTAGATCATGGTCATCCTCATCACCATTAGCATTACCTATCTCATTATCTACAACGTTGCCATCATTTCCATTAATAGAATCAGGGGTAGAGTCAATATCATTTTGTACTACACCGTTTTCATCAGTAGCGTTGGTTATCTCCGCAAAGTTCACTATGTCACCTGCGGTTCCACCTGTAATTTGTGCAAATAAAGGTATGTTAACACTTGCTCCTGGAGCTAATGGACCTGGTACTAAGGATACTGCTGTACCACCGGCACCTGCAGACCAGTTAGCGTCTGGTAAGAAGGTCATACCTGCTGGCACATAATCTACTACCGATATATTGAAAGCAGT
Organism: uncultured Chitinophagales bacterium; assembly: GCA_938023075.1. GTDB lineage: Bacteria > Bacteroidota > Bacteroidia > Chitinophagales > JAHDHT01 > CALHDG01. Next base: position 8,802 of record CALHDG010000073.1, on the reverse strand, counting down.
AATAGAACCTTGATTGTAAACCGTAACATCAAAGGCAACCAAATCCCCTTGTTCTACTGAACCTGATTGACCGGCAGCTAAAGATTTAGTTAAGGCTAAGTCAAACTCACCTGGCTCTTCTAAGGTAACGGTTGCCAAATCGTGGTCATCTTCATCACCATTTTGGTTACCAGTAGCATTGTCCGTTACTGGTCCATCATTTCCGTTAATTGAATCTGATGTAGAATCTATATCAGAAGCTGGATTACCATCTTCATCTTGTGCACTTACAATTTCTGCAAAGTTCACTAAATCACCAGCAGTTACTGCACCAGTTACTTGAACGGATATAGATACCGACTGACTTGCGCCTGCTGCTAAAGGTCCTGAAATAACCGTAGTAGCTACGTTTCCTACTCCAGCTGTCCAAGCTGCATCGGCTAATGCCATACCTACCGGCAAGTAATCAATTACGGTAATATTTTGAGCAGTTGCTGCGCCTTGATTAATCACCGTAATATCAAAAGTAATAATATCACCTGCACTTACGGTGGCTGATTGACCCGCTGCTAAGTTTTTAACTAAGGCTAAATCAAACACTGGTGCTGGAACATCTTCTATGATTATTTCTGCCGGATCATGGTCATCTTCATCTGTTGCCGGATCACTTCCTCCTGGTATACCGCTGCCGTTACCACCAATGGCGTCATCAGCAGGAGTACCAAATGCTCCACCTGCATCATTATTCGCATTGGTATCAAGGTTAGAATCGATATCCGTTGCTGGATTACCATCGCCATCTGCTGCTGCGGAAATTTCTGCAAAATTTACTAAACTTCCACTGGCACCTGCATCTATAATGAAGGTGGCATAAATGGTTTGAGAAAGACCAGCCTGAATATTTAATGCTTGACTGTAAGTTGCTGTTCCATTTCCATTATCTACCCAAGTTGCATCGGCCAATATTAAGCCTGTGGGTACATAATCTGTAATTTCAATTCCTGTTGCATCAACTGTACCTTGATTAATTACATTAATTGCATAAGTAACGCTTGAACCTGGCACAACTGGACTTGGCGCATCGAAAACAGATTTCGTTAAGGCTAAATCAAATACACCTGGATCAACTATCGAGATATCTTCCTGATCATGATCATCTTCATCTTCACCGTTAGTTGCATTACCAGAATTATCATTGTCTGTAGTAAAGCTATCGTTACCTTGTATGGTATCTGGTGTAGAATCAATATCGCTTGCAGGATTACCATTTTCATCGGTTGCCCCTGTAATTTCAGCCCAGTTCATTAAAGTACCGGTTGCACAAGCATCTACTGTAAATATAATTGGTACCAATATAGATTGACCTGGAGCCAATGGCATATTGGCATCTCCATTTGCTGAACTAACTGTAATAGTTGCATCACTTCCTGACAAGGTCCAGTTTGGATCACTTAAAGTTAAACAAGCTGGTACATAGTCAATGATTCCAATATTATCTGCTGATACCGTACCCTGATTAGTTATCTGAATTTCAAAGATCACTTGATCGCCTACTTCAACAGGGTTAGGTTGCCCAATTACTAAAGTTTTAATTAAACCTAAGTCAAAAATATCCACTTGTAAGGAAGCAATATCATGATCATCTTCATCGCCGTTACTATTATCCGTTACATCATCTGACACAGGATCGTTGTTTGGATTATCATCTGGTGTTGAATCTACATCTTCACCTGGATTACCCATATCATCAAAGGCTTCAGAAATTTCTGCTAAGTTATTTATACTTCCGTTTGCATCAGCATCTACTGTAAAGGTTATGAAGATAGTTTGAGATAAACCAGCCTGAACATTCAATTGTTGGTTGAAAGTAGCGGTTCCATCTCCATTATCTGTCCATGTGAAATCATTTAAAGTTAAACCTGTAGGCATGTAATCAACTACTGAAATCATAGTGGCATCTACTGTACCCTGATTGATCACTTCAATAGCATAAGTTACACTACCTGAACCTGGAATTAATGGCATATCTGCTGCTTCAACTGTTTTAACTAAAGCTAAATCAAATATACCTGGTTCTGCAATAGAAATGTCTTCCGGATCATGATCATCTTCATCTTCACCCATTGTGGCATCCCCTGAATTGTCATTATCCATCATAAAGGTATCGTTACCTTGATCGGTATCTGGTGTTGAATCAACATCAGTTACCGGATTACCATCTTCATCTGTAGCATCTGAAACTTCTGCCCAGTTGGTTAAAGTACCGGCTGCACAAGCATCTACTGTAAAGCTGATTGGTACTAATACCGATTGACCTGGTACTAATGGCATGTTGGCATCGCCGTTAGCTGCACTAACCACTATACTTGCATTGCTGCCTGATAGCGTCCAATTCGCATCATTTAAAGTTAAACATGCTGGAACATAATCTACGATTTCAATATTATCTGCTACAATAGAACCTTGGTTAGTTACTTGAATTTCGAAGGTTACTACATCGCCCGGTGAAACTGGATTAGGCTGACCGATTTGTAAAGTTTTGATTAAGCCTAAATCAAATACGCCTAATTCATCTACCTCAATAGAAGCAATATCGTGATCATCTTCATCGCCATTGCTGTTATCCGTAACATCATCTGTTAATGGATCATTATCGGGATCATCATCTGATGTTGAATCAATGTCATCACCTGGATTACCCATATCATCAAAGGCTTCAGAAATTTCTGCAAAGTTATTTATACTGCCACTTGCACTTGAATCTAAGGTAAGTGTAATGTATATGATTTGTGTTAAACCAGCTTGTATATTCAACTGTTGATTATAGGTAGCCGTACCGTTACCATTATCTGTCCAGGTAATATCATTTAAGATTAAACCTGCCGGAATGTAATCTACTACAGAAATCATAGTAGCGTTAACTGTACCTTGATTAATTACTTCAATAGCGTAAGTAACATTACCAGAACCTGGAATTAATGGAGTGTCCGCCGATTCAACTGATTTAACTAAAGCTAAGTCAAATACACCTGGTTCTACTATTGAGATATCTTCTGGATCATGATCATCTTCATCTTCTCCAGCATTTGCATCACCTGAATTATCGTTATCCATCGTAAAGGTATCATTACCTTGAATATCATCTGGAGTAGAATCAATATCAGTTACCGGATTACCGTTTTCATCTGTCGCATCCAATACCTCTGCCCAGTTCGTTGCTGTACCTGCTGCACAAGCATCTACTGTAAAGCTGATTGGTACTAATACTGATTGACCTGGTACTAATGGCATATTTGCATCGCCGTTAGCCGCACTAACAACTATACTTGCATTACTACTTGATAAAGTCCAGTTAGCATCATTCAAAATTAAACATGATGGCACATAGTCTACGATTTCAATATTATCAGCTGCAACTGTACCTTGGTTAGTTACTTGAATTTCGAAGGTAACTACATCACCAGGAGCAACTGGATTAGGTTGACCTATTTGTAAAGTCTTTATTAAACCTAAGTCAAATATATCTAATGAAATTGAGGCAATATCGTGATCATCTTCATCACCATTGCTGTTATCCATTACATCATCTGTTAATGGATCATTGTTTGGATTATCATCTGGCGTTGAATCTGCATCATCACCCGGATTACCCATATCGTCAAAGGCTTCAGAAATTTCTGCAAAGTTATCAACTGTACCAGAAGCATCTGCATCAACCGTAAATGTAATAAAGATAATTTGTGATAAACCAGCCTGGATATTCAACTGTTGATTAAAAATAGCTATACCTCCATTATCAGTCCAAGCATTATCACTTAATGTTAAACCAGCAGGAATATAATCTACCACTGAAATCATAGTTGCATCCACAGTTCCCTGATTAGTTACTTCGATTGCATACGTAACAATACCTGAACCCGGTACTAATGGACTATCTGCCGAATCTACTGTTTTTACTAAGGCTAAGTCGAATACACCTGGTTCGAGTACGGTAATAGTTTCTGGATCGTGATCATCCTCATCACCATTTTCATTATCCGTTGCATTATCAGTAACGTTACCGTCATTTCCTTGATTTGTATCAGCAGAGGAATCCTCATCAACCGCAGGGTTTCCATCGCCATCTTCTGCGGCAATTATTTCTGCAAAGTTGGTGGTATCCCCTGAAGCTGCCGCTGCGGTAACTTCAACAGATATAGACACTTGTTCACTTGCTCCAGGAGCTAATGGACCTGGAACAATAATTGTTGCCGTATTGCCTGCGCCTGCTGTCCAGGAAGCATCAGCTAATGCTAAACCGCTTGGCAGATAATCAATTACTTCAATATTTTGAGCAGTTACACCACCCTGATTGATTACGGTTATATTATAAGTAACTATATCGCCAATACTAACTACAGCCGGTTGACCTGGCGCCAATTCTTTAATTAAAGCTAAATCAAAAAATGGACGCTGGCTAATTACAATTTCTGCCGGATCGTGATCATCTTCATCAATTGTTCCATCATCGTTTACATTATCGTCTTCTCCTGCTACACCTGGTGTACCACCATTATCATTGTTATTATCACCGTCTGGATTTGAATCAATATCCGTTGCAGGATTTCCATCGCCATCTGAGGCACTTGAAATTTCTGCAAAATTGGTAATTGTTCCACTCGCACCGGCATCAACTGTAAAGGTTGCAAATATGGTTTGCGTAAGACCTGCCTGTATATTCAATGTTTGATTAAAGGTAGCTGTTCCGTCTCCATTGTCTGTCCATCCTACATCTGCTAATGTTAAGCCTTGTGGTATATAATCTGTTATCTCCACCAAAGTTGCATCTACTGTTCCCTGGTTAAGCACCTCAATACCATATGTTATACTTGAACCTGGTAAAATTGGATCTGGTGCAGATGATATTGTTTTGGCTAAAGCTAAATCAAATACCCCTGCTTGTATTACCGTAATTTGTTCCGGATCTTCATCATCACCACCATCGGTTTCATCAGGATCATTATCATCTATAAAATCATCTGGTTGAGAGTTATCACCTGGTGTTGAATCTGCATCATCGCCATCATCCTCTAAAATTTCGGCATTGTTTGAAATGCTTGTTCCTTCGAATGCCGGATCAATAGTTAAAGTGATATCAATAGAAGAACAAGAACCTGCAAAAATAGGACCTGGTAACAATACTGTACCTGTACCAGACCATCCATTAAGGTCATTAGAACTTAAACTCATACCTGTTGGAATATAATCTATAACCGTAATATTAGCTGCGTCAATACTACCTTGATTACATACATCAATGGTATAGGTTACATCGTCACCTGGTTCAAATGGACCTGCACTACTTAACGTTTTGATCAAGGCTAAATCATAAACCTGCCCTACAACTATGGCTTCCGGATCATGATCATCCTCATCTGTAGCAGGATCGGTATCGCCTGGATTACCAGTACCATCACCATTACCAACATTATCTGAAGGTGTATCTGGATTACCGCCTGCATCGTTGGTTGGGTCATCATCTGACATACTGTCAATATCCGGTTGTCCGGTAACACTTTCATCGTCGCTGATTTCCGCAATGTTCACTAAATCAGTACCCATAAATGCCGGATCAATGGTTAATACTATATTAAAGGTGGCACTTGAACCTGCCATAAGCGGTCCACCAGTATTGGTTACCGGACCTGTTGCCGGACCAACCCAACCGTTATTATCGGAAGTACTTAAAGTCATTCCTGCTGGTATGTGGTCAGTTACTTCAAAAGAGGTTGCATCTATGCTTCCCTGATTAACAATTACAATTGCATAGGTTACATCATCACCTGCTGCAAAAGGACCAGGAGTAACGATTTGCTTAATCAAAGCTAAATCGAATATCTGACCTACTGGGATAGATTCCGGATCGTGATCATCTTCATCCGTTGCCGGGTCAGTATCACCTGGTACTCCTGTTCCATCACCTCCATCTGTATTGTCCGATGGTGAATCTGGTGCGCCACCAGCATCATTGGTTTCATCGCTATCTGGTGTACTATCTGCATCAGGCAAACCTAAGGCATTATCATCATCACTGATTTCTGCAAAATTAACCAAGCTTGTACCCTGGAAGTTTGCATCTATTGTTAAGATAATATCAATTGTTGTGCTTGCTCCGGCGGCTAATGCACCACCTACAACTACTACTGGACCTGTTGCCGGACCTGTCCAACCATTCGTATCGGCTGCACTTAAAGTCATTCCCGCAGGTATATAATCTGTTACTTCAAATGAGGTTGCATCTATACCACCTTGATTGGTTATTGTAATCGTGTAAGTTACATCATCACCCGGACTGAATGGAGCTACACTGCTCAACTCTTTTACTAAAGCCAAATCGAATGGTGGTGGTATGAAACCAAAATCTACCGTCATATCACCATTCTCATCTACTGTATCTTGCATGCCGCCTGTTGGACCTGTCTCGTCTGCATCGGTTGGCTCTCCGCCTGGTGTTAAGGTGATTACTGGTGACTGAACTACTGTTCCTGGTCCACCCGGTTGGTCGCCATTATCGTTACCATCTACACCATTATCTGCTGTATCTGTAAAGGTACTGCTTGATGGATAGGTGGTATCTGGTGATGGGATCTGTACTATATAATCGCCTGGCAATAAATCACCAAAGAAATAGTCACCATTGGCATCCGTTGTTGTTGATGCTAATACCGCACCTGTTGCCGGATCAATTAATTCTACCGTTATACCTGAAATACCGGATTCGCCAGCATCTTGTGTGCCACTGTCATCCAAATCTGCAAATACAGTTGAACCTATGCTCATTAATGGTATGAAACCAAAATCTACGGTCATATCTCCATTCTCATCTACCGGATCTTGCATACCGCCTGTTGGACCTGTCTCGTCTGCATCGGTTGGCTCTCCGCCTGGTGTTAAGGTGATTACTGGTGACTGAACTACTGTTCCTGGTCCACCTGGTTGGTCGCCATTATCGTTACCATCTACGCCATTATCTGCGGTATCTGTAAAGGTACTGCTTGATGGATACGTTGTATCTGGTGATGGTATTTGAACTATATAATCGCCTGGTAATAAATCTCCAAAGAAATAGTCGCCATTGGCATCTGTTGTTGTTGATGCTAATACTGCACCTGTTGCCGGATCAATTAATTCTACCGTTACACCTAAAATACCTGGTTCACCGGCATCTTGTGTTCCACTGTCATCGGAATCAACAAAAACTGTGGAGCCAATGCTCATTAAATCTATGATTATTGATTCCGGGTCATGATCATCCTCATCTGTTGCTGGATCGGTATCTCCCGGAGCACCGGTTCCATCACCACCAACTGTATTGTCAGATGGTGAATCTGGCGCACCACCAGCATCGTTGGTATCATCTGAATCTGGTACTGAATCTTCATCGGGCTGACCTAAAGCATTATCATCATCACTGATTTCTGCAAAATTAACCAAACTTGTACCCGTAAATCCTACATCTATAGTTAAAACAATGTCTATTGTTGTACTTGCACCGGCAGCTAATGCGCCACCTGTTGCTACTACAGGACCTGTAAATGGACCTGACCAACCATTGGTATCTGCTGCACTTAAAGCCATGCCTGCAGGGATATAATCGGTTACTTCAAAAGAAGTCGCATCTATACTGCCCTGATTGGTTATTGTTATTGTATAAGTAACATCATCACCCGGACTAAATGGACCAGCACTGCTTAACTCTTTTACTAAGGCTAAATCGAATACCTGACCAATTGTGATAGACTCTGGATCATGATCATCTTCGTCACCTGCCGGATCACCATCACCAGGAACACCTGTACCATCTCCGCCAATTGTGCCATCGGCTGGGGAGTCTGGTGCGCCACCGGCATCATTGGTTTCATCGCTATCTGGTGTACTATCTTCATCGGGCTGACCCAATGCATTATCATCATCACTGATTTCTGCAAAGTTCACTAAACTTGAACCCTGGAAGTTTGCATCTATTGTTAGGATAATATCTATTGTGGTACTTGCTCCGGCGGCTAATACTCCACCTACAGCTACTACCGGACCGGCGGCTGGACCTGTCCAACCGTTTGCATCAGCTGTGCTTAAGGTCATACCTGTTGGAATATAGTCCGTTACTTCATAGGAAGTCGCATCTATACTTCCCTGATTGGTTATCGTTATTGTATAAGTTACATCGTCACCCGGATTAAATGGACCCGCACTACTTAACTCTTTTACTAAGGCTAAATCGAATACCTGACCTACCGGGATGGATTCCGGATCGTGATCGTCTTCATCGGTTGCCGGATCTGTACCACCTGGAGTATCAGAACCGTCACCGTCCGTAGCGTTATCACTTGGGGAATCTGGTGCGCCACCTGCATCATTCGTTTCATCAGTATCTGGTGTACTATCTACGTCGGGCTGACCCAAAGCATTGTCATCATCACTGATTTCTGCAAAGTTCACTAAGCTTGAACCCTGGAAGTTTGCATCTATTGTTAAGATAATATCTATTGTGGCACTTGCTCCGGCGGCTAATACACCACCTACGGCTACTACCGGACCGGCGGTTGGACCTGTCCAACCATTGGTATCGGCTGTGCTTAAGGTCATACCTGCTGGTATGTAATCAGTTACTTCATATGAAGTCGCATCTATACTGCCTTGATTCGTAATTGTAATGGTATAGGTAACATCATCACCAGGATTAAATGGACCGGCACTGCTTAACTCTTTTACTAAGGCTAAATCGAATACCTGACTTACTGGGATAGATTCCGGATCGTGATCATCTTCGTCTGTTGCCGGATC
>CALHDG010000072.1 GCA_938023075.1 uncultured Chitinophagales bacterium | reverse complement strand
AGGTTCTAAACCCGAAAGCTGCGAGTAAATTGTTTTTTCGCTCGGCGTTCGCTTTTCATATTTTGCCGCTACTTCCGCAATGGCTTGAATATGATCGGGCGTGCTGCCACAACAACCGCCCACCACATTTAAAAATCCGTTCGACACAAAATCTTCAATCCAACTCGCCATCATTTCGGGCGACTCATCGTACTCGCCCATCTCGTTTGGCAAACCTGCATTAGGATAAGCACTCACAAAACAGTTGGCTTTTTGATGCAGCGTTTCAATATACGGACGCATTTCTTCCGCCCCCAAAGCACAATTTAAACCCACCGAAAACGGATTGCTATGCTTCACCGAAATCCAAAAAGCCTCTACTGTTTGTCCACTTAAAGTTCTACCGCTCGCATCGGTAATCGTACCTGAAATCATAATCGGAATATCTTTACCCACTTGCTGCAAATAACTTTGCATAGCAAACAAAGCCGCCTTAGCATTCAAAGTATCAAATATGGTTTCGACCAATAAAATATCCGCACCCCCCTCAACCAAACCTTTCGTTTGTTGAAAATAAGCATCCGCTAATTCATTAAAAGTAACCGCCCGATAACCCGGATTATTGACATCAGGCGAAAGCGAAGCCGTTCGATTGGTAGGCCCTAAAGCACCCGCCACAAAGCGTGGCTTATCCGGATTTTTTTGCGTGTATTCCTGCGCAATCTCCTTCGCAATTTTCGCCGATTCATAATTAATTTGGTAAACTGCTTTTTCCAATTGGTAATCTGCCTGCGCAATGGTCGTCCCCGAAAAAGTATTGGTCTCAATAATATCCGCACCAACCTCCAGGTACTTTGCGTGAATTTCTTTAATCACATCCGGTCGAGTAACCGACAACAAATCGTTGTTGCCCTTCAAATCTTGCGGATGATCTTTAAACAGCTCCCCCCGAAAATCTTTTTCCGTTAAATCATACCCTTGAATAAGGCTACCCATCGCCCCATCTAAAACCAAAATACGTTGTTGTACTAACTTTTGTAAAAGCATCATAGTGTATATGTTTTCTGTTAAATGAATAATCTCGGAATGTATTTTTAACCCGAAACCAGTGACTTAGATAACAAAAAGACCTACTCAAACTATCCGCTGAACACTTCAGGAGTTGAAGTATGAATTTTTGATAATCAAAATGGCTGCAAAGATACGCAAAGCAATTGAAATTTACAGCAAAGCAGCGTAATTGTTAGTTTATGGCATTTTTTTCTGGAGATTGGGTTTTGATTTTTTCTGAAAACGAGGGGAATATTTCAATTGGAGGGTGGTCCCGCTATCCGTTCAAATGCCATTTGGCCTGCGCTTCAAATCTTCGCACAAATGGCATAACCACTGCTATCGGGTTTAGGTTTGTGGCGGCGGGGCTTTGTTGCTGGGTTTTTTTTACAAAAAAACTATAATATAGAGACTATTGAAAAATAGAATTATTGAAAATCAATTAACAAATAGTAAAAATAAGGAATTTCAATTTTGGTTACAAAACAGTCATCCAATAGTATTAGATAGCATTTTTTTGATTTGCTCAAAACTACCTTATATTCATAACAATCAGTATTTCAAGGATTAGTTGAAATACCTGAGTATTGGTTGCACAGTAGTGCTGATTTTTATTATCAAGAATTAAAGTTGAAATCTCGTCGAGTGTAGAGATATAGCAAAATCAAAAACGTGGCAATAATTGTAATTCCATAAAAAAATTGATTAATTGTTGCTCCTATAAGTACTGATTGATTTGTTCTAATAAATTCAATTAAAAATCCATATATTGATATTGCTAAAATGATTAAATAATTTTGAATATTAAGATATTTTTTCTTTTTTACGAAATAAAATAAAAAGAAAGAAAAAATATAAAACGTAGCATCATAAAGAGGTACTGGATGAACTTTAAAATAACTTGGGTTAACACCAGCTACAACAATACCAAATAAGCTATTAGTTTGTATGCCAAAACAAGTATCGCCAAGTATAAAACACCCTAACTTGCCCAATGCTAATGCAGGTAATGCTGCCAAAAATATTGTGTTAGTTAACTTAATATTTTTTAGATTGTTGGTATATATCAATAAACAAATAAAAACTGGACCTGAAACCCTATCGCCGCCATTTGTTGAAAGCAAATCTAAAAAATCTTGTTTAGTAAGCAAAACATTTTCTAATACGCTTGTAAATTTTGATGATAAAAAACATAGACTCATGTAAACTAAAAACAACATAAGGTTTTTAATTTTTGAATACCTCGTTTTGTTGAGCAACAAAAAAATAGTAAGCGATAAAACAACAGAGAAAAATCTAATGATTTTAAAAAGAAATATCCTATCTGTTAACGCAAGTTCAAAGTTCATTTAATAAAAAAGGAATTACCTTAATGCAATTCCTTTTAATTTAATTATTTACTTAATGATGTAATAATGATGATCTTGGCTTCTAAATGAAATCATTATATTCTTCTTATCTTGATTTACAAAATTAACAGCGTTTGCCCTTGTAAAGACAAGTTTTATTGCTTTAACTGATTTTTCTTTAACCAAATGATCAAAATTATATTTTCCATTATCTTCCAAAAGTTCAAAATTTGATCTTATCATTTTTGATCCTTCCAAAAAAGTATCTTTGTTGTACAACTCATAGGATAATAAAACACCTGCTTTATTTGCTTTGTCAGCATTCCAGTATAAGTCATTTCCTATGCGATTAATATCTAAAGTCTCATTTTCATTAATTAAGTCATTCATTCTAAATTGACTGGGTATGTATAATTCATATTTGTTCGCAACCTTACTATCAAAGACTTTAAATTCAATCGTTTTACCAAAATAATTTAAATACTTTTTATCATAATGTAAAAACATTCCATTTTCATCTGGCTTTACAATATCTTTATTAATTTCAATAATAAAATCATTTGGTGTTTTCCCATTAGCTTTGGCAGAAACAAATCTTCCAAAATTAGAAGTTGCATAAAAACTGCCAGAATAGTCTTTATTTTCATAAATTTTATAAAGCTCTAAGGCTTTTTTGTTTAAAGTTTCACTTAGCTTAAAATAAGTGTTTTCTACTTTTTTTTCATCTACAGAAACATTACTTTCTTTTGAGCAAGCAACAAAAAGTAAAATAATTGATAATATTAGTATGTTATACTTCATAATTGTTATTTTTTTTAAATTTAAAAAATTAATTATCAGGACACGGTCCAGTAATTGGATTATCAGGTGTATTGACAAAAACTATATTCGAACAAGTTGGCAAAAAACCAGAATCAAAAATATCCATAAAAAGCCATCTATAACAGTATGTTGGATTGTCTGTTATACAACTAAGTGTAGGCAACTCTGCATACATTAAGTTTACATTGTAATCATCAGTTTCTGGAAAGTCTGCAGCAATACAACAATTTTCAATATTACCACAGTCTATTGAAGGAGAAAAAATATCATGAGTTTTATTTCTTTGGAATTGTGGAGCATTCATAGTTGTAATCTGAACATTAAATAACCCTTTTCCATCTTCTTTAGTTAACCACAACGGACTACCGTCGTCACAGACATAGGTGGAAAAACCAGTTGAAAAATGGCCGAGAACTGGAGACGGAGCAACGGGTTGATCATCACCACAGCCAGCAGTGTTGGATAAAAAAATCGCAAGAGATGCCAAACTCAAAATCAATATAAAACACTCTTTAAACGTTAAAATTTTCATAGATGATTATTTTTTGGTAGTATATATATATATATTGGCACTTAGGTTGTTTTAACAAATTTTAATACTTCTTTTTTTCAAATATTACTGCACCTAAGCAAAGGGATTTAAATACCCCCATGTTAGACAAGCGAGACACTTTAGTGAAAAGTACGTAGCGAGCCACTCCACTACCGCAAGTCTTTTCAACTTGTGGCACTTTAGCTTTCAAGTCTTTTTGATTGGCTAACTAAATTATACACTGCACTAATGAACATTACTTTAAGAGAGTTATCAAAGTCGTATTTTGCTTGTCCGTTTGTCAAGCTATTTTTTTACTCTTCTAAAATTCACGAACTCTTATCTTTATATTAAGTTCTTTTTTTTCTGCAACAATAATAAAGGGTTTGCTGATAACTACATTTTCTTTAATAATTGCACCTACAGTTTCGATGTGGAAAGAAGGTTGAAAATGGCCTAGTCGTAGATATATTATGCCAACAAAATCAGTTTTTTCAGTAAAGACAAGCGTTCCAAAATCACTATCCTGAGTAACAATAACACTTTTTTGCTGATACGATAAATGAAGAATTTATTTATCACTAATGCCTTGTAAATTTTGTTCTTTTATATCAAAAACAGCAAAGTTTTTCGACCTAAGATGCTCAACGATTTTGGAGTGGATATTCTCGTCAGTTAATAAAGAATAATCCTTTAAAATCATTTGGCTAAAGCTACATTAATTAAGATCTCATTTTTACCGAGAAGCGCAGCATATCGAATAGCCTCCTCCAAACTTTCAATAGATAGATGTGGATATGCTTTATGGATTTCGTGAAGACTTGCTCCACTTGCCAACCACTCTAAAATTAACGAAACACTAATTCGACTACCTTTAATACAAGGTTTCCCGTTTAGTATAGCGGCGTCAGATGACAAGTATTTGAAATTTTCAAGCATATATTAACTTTATGTACAAAAATAATCTATTTTTCCTTAACTTCAATATTCTCAAAAAAATATTAGGCAAACAACATTAGGGCGTTTGCATCAGCAATAAATTTCATTAAGCAGTAATCACTTTACTAATTGAATTGACTTTAACCAGTTTGGATGCAAATAATAAACAAGCTTTAATATCAGCCTCTTCCAAAGCTGGGTAATCTCCTAATATTTCCCCATTAGTCATTCCGGCAGAGAGTAAGTCTAAAATCATTTCAACTGGATATCTCATATTTCTTACTTTTGGTTTACCAAAACAAACATCAGGATTAAGCGTAATTCATTTCATTAAATTTTCATCCATTTCTGGTTTATCTTTATTGTTATTGTTGCCCAAAGTTAATCTTTTATTTGGTGTAGCACAAAATCAATAGTTGATTTGAATGCGGTTTTGTCTCCTCTACAGCTAGTCTTTTCAACTTGTGTACTTTAGCTTTCAAGTCTTTTTGATTGGCTAACTAAATTATAAACCGATAGTAATTAATTAAGATTATTTTAAAAGAACATCTTCAACACCCTTTTCAGAAAGCACACCAGCCCATTTCTTTACAAAACCGGAGGCTTTTGTTTTCTTAGTTTCAGCAGCTTGTTTTGGAATAATCGTTATGTCTACTTCTTTATTAAAATGGGAGGGATTGTTAGGCACTTGTATTTGAGTTGGCGGTGAAATATTTTGTGGTTCAAAAAGAGCTGTAAAAGTATATGAATTTTCTACATAAAAGCAGCTCGTACCGGTATCAAAGGAGCCAATTTGAGAGAAAGGAGTGCTGCCTACAATTCCATTATTTTGACCACGAAGCACACATAGTGCTTCTGGTGTACCTTAACTAACGCTGTTATCAGTAATTGTAACACAGGGGATTGCAATAGCACATGCCTCTAAGGAAGCCAGATCATCCAAATCAACCTTAAATAAGGCTACCCATTGCCCCATCTAAAACCAAAATACGCTGTTGAACTAACTTTTGCAAAAGCACCATAGTTTATATGTTTTCTGTTAAATGAATAATCCCGGAATTTCTGTTTAGCCCGAAACCAGTGACTTAGATAACAAAAAGACCTACTCAAACTATCCGCTGAACACTTCAGGAGTTGAAGTATGAATTTTTGATAAAAATGACTGAGAAGATACGCAAAGCATTTGAAATTTACTGCAAAGTGGCGCAAATGTTATGGCAATTACATAAAAATGTAAAACTAATGTTTCACCCTTTTATTTTGTTATAATAGTCAATTTCAAATATTTAGTAGCTGTAATTTTTACAATTGCCTTACTCCGGCGGAGTAAAATTTGGGTAGCTAAAAATTGCAAGTAGTTTGATAGCTCCAGCGGAGCGATACCTCCTTTATATAGATCATAAAATATTTTTGTTCACCTATTTAGTCAAGTATCGCTCCTCTGGAGCTTTGCTTTCGTTGTGTTTATATTCTACCAAGATTTCGTTCCGCTGGAACTATTCTAATTTTAGTTTTACTAAATCTGCGTTTTCACTGGTTTATCAAAAAACTGCTTCACAACAATAGGATAATCTATTTTCTATGCAATCCTTAAAGGTAACTGAGCAGTAGTTTTTTCTTGAGAAAATTTTATACGATTGCCGTAACAAATTGTTAGTTGCTCACAAAAGTTTTTAAATTTTGGGTTTTTGATTTTTTTGAAAACGAACAGACTATTTCAATGAGAGGGTAGTCCCGCTATCCGTTCAAATGCCGTTGCCCGGCTGCAAAGCCTCCGCTGCAAAACGGCATAACCACTGCTATCGGGTTTAGGTTGGTGACGGCAGTGCTTTGTTGGTTGGTGCTTCAAAGCCCAACGTTGTTATATATCCTAATTGTTTGATGGCTCGCTGGGGTGCTAAAAAAGCCGGTATTACTTTTGTGAAAAACCGGTAAACAGGCGCAGGTTATATACGAAATAGTTTAAAACCCAATCGTTTTAGGTATATCAGCAACTTATTAAAACCTAAATTTTGGAATAAATGTAAACAAAGTTTAGTAAGAATATGGCAGCTTGGTTAAGCTTTAAATTATTGAAGGAATTATTCGGGTGTTCCTATTAATTCCATTAGGATAGTAAGTTGTTTTTTCCAAAACACTTCCATAACAAGTATTTAAAACCTGAATTAGCATGGACTGTACACCAGCATGGTTGATGTATTTTTCTTCATTATGTTTTGGAGTTATACCCTGCACAAAATCGAAAGCTTTAAAGTTGTTAGTAAGGTGTTCATCTTTACAAATAATATGTATGGGGGTAAGCCGGTTATCAATTTCTCCAATGTTAAAAGGTTGATGATCGCCTACTAGTATAAAAATATCATTTGGTGTACCATTGTTCAAAATAAAGTCGCTAAGATAATTCAATTGGTACTGCATTGCCTTTTCATATTTGATCGAGTTCAATAAATTTTTAGAGATACCGTAGGGTTCATTCAGCCCGTTTAACTCGTTCCAATCTGCTACAATCTGCTCAGGGCTATCCCAAGGGTAATGAGAATTTAAACTTAACCAAAAAGCGGCAAAGGGTTTGTTGTTAGATTGCTCTTTTATGATCTGATACGCTTTATTCAAACTATATTGATCGGGTGGCGAAGGACCAAAACCAAAGTGCTTTCCGTTATAGGCTAAGTCTTTATATTTAATCACTTTTTCAATACCTAAAAATTGTAAGGTTTTTTGCCAAGGTATTTTCATTTTTTCGAAACCACCAATAGAACTGATGAACCAAGTATCATAACCCGTGTGTTGTAGTTTTTGCATCAATGGTTCATAGGCTAAATGATCATCATCTTTAAATAAATAACTATACATACTTTCTGATGCAATATGTATACCCTTTAATAAAGTAGAATACGACAACCATGAGGCACCACCCATAATAGGCGAAGTACTGTATTGAGAAGCCATATGCCAGCCTTTTTTGTTTAATTGGTTTTCAATAAGATGAATAAAATTTGCTGTATTCGTAAACCGGTTTTCATCATAAAAAACTGCTCCGTACGATTCTACTGCAATAAAAATTATGTTCTTTTTTATATTTAAGTTTAATGAATTGACTTTGTTGCAGCTTGCAAAATTAATGCTTTTAATGGCTTGTAAATTTTCTCGCTCTGCAAATGAATTTTTTATGTTTTGAATAAATTTATACGTAGGTAATATAAAACACAACACGCCATAAATGCTTTTAAAATTTTTATATCGAATTTCAGAATATAAACCCAATAGAAAAATAACTAAAAGAAGTACTAACCAAAATATGGATATTTCTTTTTGAAAATACACAGTATTTAAAAATGCAGCACATAATAGATACAAGCCATACCCAAGCAAAGCCAAAACAAATATACCTATTATTAAATAGAAGCGGTAAGCCTGAAAAACAATAGATAAACCTCGTCTTATCAAAATCCAATCGTTTATTAATAAAGGCTCGGTATTGTAAATAAATTTAATACTATGATAGTAAGTTTGATGGATGATGGCAAAAACTAAATAGCTCAGCATTACAATAAGTGCTATTGGTTTTGGTAAGATAGCTTTTGTTAAATAGATGATGATAACCAATAAGGCAAAATCTGCACAACACCGAAACATATCAAAATTATACCGCCGGATAACATTGGCGATGATTGATTTAAGGCTTACTGGAGCGGTGACAATTTGTATGGGAAAAAAAGTAGTATTTTTTCGATTGATGACATAAGCAGGCAAAAAAATTATGGTATTTAAAATAAGATAGTAAGCGAAGCACACAATTTTTTAATATTCAATTGTGCACAAAGTATCACTACTTTTGTAAAGAGATGTTATTTTTCAGCAATTTTTTACAGTATAATATTGATACAAAATTCAACAAATATAGAATCAAGGATAAGCTAACCAAAAAAGCTAAAGCACCAGAGATGTGTAACCTTGGTAACAATAAACAACAATATAATTTCGCTCCGGAGGAGCGATACTTTATTACTTTACTTAAACAATTGCGTATCGTTCCTTTGCTACTTCGTTCTCAATTGACAAACGGGATCAACTGAATTTGATCCCTATAGGAGCGCTTCAACTATCCAATAGCCTCATTCAAATTAAACTGCCCCAACTTTTTTAAAAATCTGAAATGTGCTTTAATGGCTTTGAAAAAAGTTTGGTTTTCAAGATAGGGTATACCAAATTCTTGCGCAGTCTGCTTTACAATTTTGGCAATGTTAGGATAGTGTACGTGACAAATTTTAGGAAACAAATGGTGTTCTACCTGAAAATTTAAACCCCCAACATACCAGGAAAGCCACTTGTTTTTGGGGGCAAAATTAACCGTAGTATGCATTTGATGAATAGCCCAGTTGTTTTCAATAATACCCTTTTTATTAGGCATCGGGTGAGTAGTTCCTTCAACCGAATGAGCTAATTGAAAGATTAAGGTTAACACAAAACCGGCTACGAAATGCATAATGGTAAAACCAATTAACACTTGCCAAAACGGGATACCCAAATAAATGGGTAAAACAATCAGGCCAATTAGATAGCTCAATTTCACCGTAATCATTTGAAAAAAAAGTGCAGTATTCTGTTTGCTGCTATTAGTATTCACTCCATTTTTTGTGTACTTCGATAGTTGAATAAAATCTTTAAAAACAATCCAATACAAGGTTGAAATACTATACAACAAAACCGCATAAAGGTATTGTAAACGATGAAATTTTTTGAGCAGAAAATGTGGACTTAAACGCAATATTAACTTGGTATCAATATCATCATCCATATAGGTAATATTGGTATAGGTATGGTGTAAGATGTTGTGTTGTAACTTCCAGTTGTGTACCGAACCACCAAGCAAGTGCAAAGTGTTACCCAATAAAGCATTTGTTTTTTTGTTAGATGAATAGGCTCCATGATTAGCATCGTGCATAATACTCATACCAATGCCAGATTTTACCAAACCCAAACAAGCCCAAATAAACAGAGCGAACCAAAAAGGAGGCTGCATTGCAAACAACCATACGATGCCTCCCACATACATACTTAGTAAAATAATAGTTTTACTCACCATCGTAAAATTGGCATGCTGCGATATATTTTGATCAATAAAATATTGCTGCACCCTTTGCTTTACGGTCATGAAAAAAACATTATTGCCTTTAGTAAATTTTACCTTGCCCTTTAATGGTGTAGCAGACATTCTATTACTATTTATATGAAGTTATATTTGGGCTGTGTATTTACCGCTTGAAGATAGGCTTTTTATTGATTAATTCTGAGATATAGACGGTCAATAATAAGTTGCCTTATTCAATCGATTCAATAGATTTGACAAAATTTATACTCTTTAGCTTTTCAAGCAGTGCTGTTGCCACTTTTTTTAAATAATTATACTTGTTTAGGTTGAGTTTTGGGCTTTTTTACTTCTGGATTTTGTGCTTAGTAGTCAATTAATTCACTTAACGCATATAATGGAATAATATCTACCCCATTTACGTGCGCATAATTTTCTAATGAAATTCTAATGCCGTTTAGCGTGTGTTTTTCTTTTAAAAATTGCCACATACTTTGCATTTTTCCTTGCTTACCCGATTTTACTTCAACGGGAATAATTTGTTCTCCTTGCTGTATTACAAAATCTATTTCTGCGCTGCTTCCTGCTTTTTCGCGCGACCAGTAATACAATTGTTGCCGCTCAAAGTGGCTGTGGTATTTAATCATTTCTAAACCTACAAATAATTCTGCTAAACCTCCTTTATTAACTAAATCAATATTTTGATATAATAAGATGTTGGCTAATTGCAGATTGGCAGAGCGTAAAAATAAGCCAGTATCTATCATTAACATTTTTTGTTTTTTAATGTTTTTTTCTGCCCCTAAAGGGATGCCATTAGCAGAAGTATGGGTAATGGGAATAACCAAACCGGCTTTAATCAACAAATCGATAGCTTCTTTCAGTTGCCGGTGATTGGCTGTTGACTTGGTTTTAGAATAGTTGAACTTATTTCCATTTTGACGAACAACGGCATCTAATACATCGGTTATACGCGAGCTAGGCACTCTTGTTTTATACTTCGCAAAATCATCTTGTAAAGATACATAAATGTCGTTTAAAACAGTTTGACATTCGATAATATTATTTGTTTGAAAATAGGTTTTCACTACTTCGGGCATGCCTCCAATAATTAAAAATTGCCTTAGCAAATCCACCAGTTTTTGATGGTTCAATGCTGATAGCGGTTTTTGAATAGCTGCCTGCTTTTTGGCTTTTAATAAAACAGTGTGGTTTCCGGCACTTAAAAATTCATTAAAAGACAAAGGATGCATAAAAACAGAACGAATACGTCCAACGCCAAAAGAGGGTAATTCTTCTAAGGCAAATTCTAATAAGGAACCGGCTGCTATTACATGCAATGCCGGCAGTTGCTCATAAAAATATCGTAAAGAAGCAATGGCTTGTTGACAGGCTTGTATCTCATCAAAGAACAATAAGGTTTTTCCAGGTACAATGGCTTTTCCATAAAAAACAGATAACTCATTGATGATATTTGCCACATTGTAGTCGCCTTCAAATAATTGATGGATACTTTTATTTTCATCAAAATTGACCTCTACAAAATTGTCAAAAGTTTTACCAAATGCTTTTACTGACGACGATTTACCAACCTGCCTGGCTCCACGAAGTAGTAACGGCTTCCTTTTTTTTTGCTTTTTCCAGGTAAGAAAAGTTGCATCGATATGTCGTTTTAGGTAACTCAATATTTACAATAGAATTTACGAATTATTAGTTATTGTTTTTTAATTATTTAAAACATTAATAATCAAATTTTTAAGAGAGTATGACGATATTTTTGTGATTTTTAAAGCTATAAATGTACAATTTTTGCAAAAAATTAGGGGCAAACTTTGGGTGTTTTTGCAAAAAATTAGGGGCAAACTTTGGGTATTTTTGCAAAAAATTAGGGGCAAAATAGGTTTGTACTATGTAAAGAAACGCTTCCACAGCGGAGTACCCTTTGCTATTTAGCCTTGATTGTAGCGGTTATGCCAATCACACAGTGTTGGCATTTGAGCGGAAAGCAAGCTGCGCCTTTTTGTGTGTATAATCCTTTCGCTTCAAAAAAATATGATTGTAAAATTATTCATTCAATTGCCAATTATAATCCAAATGACTGATGTTGGCATTGTCCGCAATTTTTACTGGAGCGTATTGGTTTAAAAATTCTACTAAAGTGCCTTGTTTGGTAAAATCACCTTTAAACCAACTGAATATTTTAGAGAGCTGCACTTCTTTTTCTGTTAGGCGATTTCTTTTTGGATCATTCAAAAAGTCTTTCGTCATAAAAGTGAGTTGTTGCTCTAGTTTTTCGGCAGTGTAGGCTTTATTTAGTAAACGAGGGCAAGAGAAGCTGGCACAGTTAATAGCAAAATGAATACGCGGCTCGTTAAACTGTTTACGTAAAATGCCGTGTTCTACTTTATTTAAATCGATGGTTTCTTCGTCAAATTCAATAAACTTGATATCCCAAACTGAACTGATAAAAGGGATGCCTTTTTTAATATCTTTTATGCTGGCAAGCGGATAATTATCTACAATTAATTTTACGGTAAACGCATTGTATACATTTATCCAATAAGCTAATTGAGCTTTTTCGCTCCAATTGTTAGTTGGTTTGTTTTTGGTAAGCTGATTAAGATATTGATTCAACAACACCGTATCTGCGATAAAGCCTTTATAGTTTACGTTGCCTTGTTCGGTTACATGTTTTTGTAATAAATCATCCCAAGTTTGATGATTAACCGGATTTGCCTTGCCATATTGTATCTTTTGTGGTGCTTGGTTTTGGCAAGTGATAAAACAAACACAATACGCTAAAAGTAACCCTACTTTCATTTTACTATTTTTATTTGGTAAAACAAAAGTAGGAAACTTGACATTGAAAAGTAGTTTATTGCCTACAATTCTCTGAACTTGTTTAAGGATAATTATTTTACTTTACGCATAAGTTGTAATGTCCAATAGGTAAAGCGATCGCCAAAGCTGTTATTCATTTAATCCTTTTTCTAATGACTTTTTCATAATAAATTCCCCATCAATAAAGTTATGTTTACAATTAAAATCGTCACAACTAAAAACTATAGATTGAATTATCAACAACCATATAACAATCAATTGTTTCAATTGTTAAACAAGATATGTTGCGTTTTTATCTTATTTAGGAATGAAAAAAAAATAAATTTACATTCTGACTTTGCGATTTTCCGATATACTCCGTTGAAAAGCCTCGTCTTAGCCCCACTAAGACTACGTTTTTCGCCTTGTCTATCAAAAAATTGCTTTATCATAGATAGTAAATTTATTTTCTCATCATTCCTTATTTTGGGGCTATGCTTTACTTCGTTTAACGGGCTTGCACAAGATGAACAAATTCAAATAGATGCCACTTGGAAATTGAACGACACGTTATTATACGAAATAAAAGACTATGTAGTGGAAGCCGTAGGTGAGGGGGAGGCAGACACTTTAGCCTCTGCTATCAAAATGTTGCAAATGGTGGTGGTAGATTCTTCAAAGTATGGTTACTTATTGCAGTGGGAAACCCTTGACTTAAAAACAACAGGTGATGCGTATGGTCCTTTAATTAAAAAAGAGATTAAAATGGAATATCGCACCGATGCTTATGGCTTGGTAGAAGAATTAATAAATTGGGAAACCATACGAACATTGGTATATAAGGAGATCGAGCAAATTGTCGAAAATCAATTAACCGAATCAGACCTTATTTTTTGGGGACAGAATGCGGTTGAATCGGCTTATGCTTTAAGTACCCAAGAAGGTATTGGTAGTTTGTTTGCAAAAGATTTACAACTGCTTCATTTTAATTATGGCACGCAATACATCAATGGTGAAACCCTTGAATTTGACAAAAATTTTCCGGTTACTTTTGGAAGTGGTAAAGTGCCGGGTAAAGGGCAAATACTTTGTGAATTAAGCGATTCAACCGTCACCGTAAAAAGCAATAGTTCAACTGATGAAGCCGCCTTAAAAAATTATTACTTAGAAGTGTTGAAAGAACTCAATGGTAAAGTGCCTGCCAAAGAAAAACGAAAAATCAAACAACAACCTTTGTATATAAAATCTGAAAGAAACTACACTTATAATGTTAACAGTCTAACACTATTAAAAGCAAATTATACCCGCACACAATTAATAGAAGACATTTCCACTTCTAATGTAGTTGAAATTATGTTGCTGAACACTTCAACGAATTAATATGAAATTTAGAAAAGCAACTATAAAAGACCTTCCAACCATTGTACAAATGCTGGCAGATGATGACTTAGGGCAACAAAGAGAAAATTTTCAACTTCCTTTACCTGAGGCATACCTCTATGCTTTTGAAAAAATAGCTACCGACAAAAATCAAGAACTGATTATTTTAGAAAATGAACACCACGAAATTATAGGAACCTTGCAGCTAACGTTCATACAATATTTAACGTATCGTGGTGGTGTGCGAGCACAAATAGAAGCCGTTAGAATTAGAAAAGATAAAAGAGGACACGGCTACGGCAAGCTGATGTTTGAATGGGCAATTGAGCGGGCAAAAGAAAAAAAAGCCCATTTGCTTCAATTAACCACCGATAAAAAAAGACCCCAAGCTGTAAAGTTTTATGAAGATCTCGGTTTTGTTGCTTCACATGAGGGTATGAAAATACATTTTAAATAAGGTGCTGAGCAATATTTGAAAATAATTCAATATCTTTCCAACATGAATACCAACACTAAATTTGTTGTATGGATTGCTTTGGTTTGTTTTGGTATGGCATCGCTAAACATACCCAAAAACACTACTAATATTCAACCATATCTAAATGGTGTTTTTTCTGAAACGCCACCAGGAGAAGTCGGTTCTTGGACGGTAGATGATAGTTTTGAGGAGATCAAAATTGCTTCGCCTTTACGTATTTTACCTTTCCCGAATAGTGATGATAACT
Organism: uncultured Chitinophagales bacterium; assembly: GCA_938023075.1. Classification (GTDB taxonomy): domain Bacteria; phylum Bacteroidota; class Bacteroidia; order Chitinophagales; family JAHDHT01; genus CALHDG01. The sequence goes on along the minus strand of CALHDG010000072.1, from coordinate 17,856 downwards.
TAGTGTTGAGTAAATTGGGAGAAGTCTGGCAGGTCAACTTTGCCAATCAAACTCAAAAGCTTATCTTAGATATTAAAGACCGTTCATTTAAATTAGGTGAAGCTGGTACAGTTGGTATGGCATTGCATCCTAAATTTGGCGATGAGGAAAATCTGGACAAACAACTTATTTTTATTTTTTACAGAACTAAACCTCAACCAGATGAATGGTCAGAATTAGGTTTTAATCGTCTATCAAAATTTTCGTGGAATACTGACACGCAAACTTTTGATGCTGATAGTGAAGAAATTTTATTTCAGCAGTATGACCGGAGTAGCTGGCATAATGGTGGGGCTATGTTTTTTGGTCCTGATGGATTTTTATATGTTTCATTAGGTGATGAAGGCGCAGCAGAACATCAAGAAGAATCTACACAACGTATAGACGGTGGCTTATTTAGTGGTGTTATTCGAATTGATATAGATAATGATCCGAACAAAAGTCATCCCATTAATAGACAACCCAAAGCCAATGCTACACCTCAGCAAGGCTGGGGCAAAACCTTTAGTCAAGGCTACAGCATACCCAACGATAATCCATGGTTGAGTGGGGATGGTTCAACTTTAGAAGAGTTTTTCGCAATTGGAATTCGCAGCCCCTATTCCACTTCTTATGACAACATAGAGGATAACATTTGGGTATTGGATGTTGGCTCGGAAGTACGTGAAGAAATTAGTCAAGTTAAAAAAGGAGATAACTTACAGTGGCCCTATATTGAAGGAACCTTAAAATCGGAAGTACACGAAAAACCAATAGAATTAATCGGTAACGAAAAGCCTCCACTTTTTGAATATGACCGTTCGATTGATAATGCCATTATTGGTGGCGGAGTTTATCGAGGGTCGGTTTTTGTTAACCTTTATGGCAAATATCTGTTTGCCGATTTTGGGAAAAGCAAATTAATGGCTTTAACCTATAATAAAAGTACGAAACCCGACTACGAAATTTTAATACCCAATTTGACCAATCTTAATATTGATCTGCCTGAAAAACCTGGTATTAGTGGGGTACATATTTTAGCTAATGGAGAAGTATTGTTAACTGTAATTGGAGAAGATCATACCAAACCTGGCAAACTTTTAAAGTTACAACAACGTAAAGTGCAACCCGACCCACCTAATCGTTTATCTGATTTAGGTGCGTTTAGCGATCTAATTAATTTGCAAGTTGCCGATGGAGTTATTCCCTATCAGGTAATTGCGCCGCTTTGGTCGGACAGGGCGATTAAATACCGTTGGATGGCAATTCCCGATCAACAAAAAATTCAATTTAGCAGCAACGATAATTGGATTTTTCCTGAAGGAACCGTTTTCATTAAACATTTTGAATTGCCATTAAGTGAAGCCCCATCTTCGGCTACCTCGAAATTGGAGACCCGGTTTTTTATAGTGGGTAAAAACCAGCAAAGCTATGGCTTAACGTACAAATGGAATGAAGACGGCACTGATGCTACATTGTTACGTACCCAAGATTCCAAAGAGTTTGACATTATGGAAAATGGCAACCTTTCTTTTAAACAGCATTGGGTTTTCCCGAGCCGCGATCAATGCTTAAGTTGCCATAATAAAAATGCCAATTATGTTTTGGGGGTGAAAACTCATCAGTTGAATAGTGAACTTTTTTACCCTGATTTAGCCATTCATAAAAATCAATTGGAGTACTTAAGTGATAAAGGGGTTTTAAGCAGCACTATTACTAACGCCGATAATTTTAATCGAGCTTTTGCAATAGATGACGAAAATGCTGATTTAGAATTAAGAATACGCTCTTACATGGATTCCAATTGTGCTCCTTGTCATCAATTGGGTGGCGTGGCAGATGTTAATATGGATTTGCGTTACGAAATACCCTTACAATTTCAGAACACCCTTAATTTCGACACCCAAAGTTCTGCCTCCAATCCTAATCATCAATTAATTAAGCCCGGCGACCACCAGGCTTCTGAAATTTGGGTGCGCGATGCTAGTTTAGAAGAAAATAGGATGCCTCCATTAGCTCGAAATTTAAACGATAAACAATACTTGAAATATTTGGCGGAATGGATTGATGGTTTATCAGACGAAGTTGTTGCAATTGACTAATTTTTCCTTTTTCCTAATCCAAGTGAAGGATGGTTTTATGTAAAATTTCCAGATGATTGGGAGTTGCCTGTTGACATTGAACTGTATTCGATGAACGGCGTTTTATTGCAAACACAAATCAGCGAAACGCCTACCGCTTATTTAGATTTGTCTAATTTTCAAGCAGGTATGTATATTTTTAAAACCAGCAACAATCAACAAAGTTTGCAACAAAAATTAATTGTTTGGTAAGATAAGATGAGCATTCAGATAACTTTCCACAAAAACCAACGTTTGCAAACTAGCCCCGATTGCAGCGGTTATGCTATTTTGCAGCGCAGATTTTGAAGCCTTGCAATAGCATTTGAGCGGAAAGCGGGACCAATGTTTTTTAGTTGTTGATTGTTTCGCTTCTAAAAAAATATTATCCCCATTTTTTTGAGATCGATCTAATAAATCTCAACTTATACCAATTTGATTATAAAAAGTGACACTAAAATTTTGAATTTATTTTGGTGAGATTCAAACGCAGTCATAGCCAGCGGCTACGGCGAGTATTTTTAACGAAAATATCACCAACAATAAAACGAAATTTGTGTTACATTTTATGGTCAATTTGGTATTATTTATCCTGCAAAAAAGCATCAACTTCTTCAATAGTTAGTCTACCAACAATTTTTCCATTTGGATCAATCAGTATTTTGGCAGGCAAGTTAGTGACACCATATTTTAGGGCAAGTGGTTCTTTTAACACCAACGAACTCACTTTTATAATATGGTAGGGCCAATACAAATTGTGTTTCTTAATCAAGGCTTTGGTGCGTTTGTCGCTTTTTTCAATGGCAATGCTAACCATATCAAAACCCTGCGCAGTTTTAAATGATTTGTTTTCATATTTTTTATGGAATGCTACTAATTTCGGAATATCTTTTAAACAAGGCGGACACCACGAGCCCCAAAACGACAGTAAAGTGTATCGCCCTTTTTGATTAGCTAAGTTAAAGGTGTTGCCATTGATGAGTGTTTCTGTAAAGAGTGGCGCTTTATCGCCCGTGCTTTTGCTGTTTAACACGTAAAAAAGTACCAACACAACTGCTAAACCAACAAGCAACAACAATATAAGATTAAACCACTTCATAAAAATTTGAAACTACGCTAATCAATAAACCCCAAAAGTAAAGTATTATTACATTTAATTGTGCTTAATTGAAAAAGCCCTGTAATGGCGAAAACTTATTGCAACCTATAAGCGGTTTTGTTTCATATCTATGGCGCGTTGTGTTTCCATTTGGTATCCCCCATTAGTTCATTTAAATTTTGAAAAAGTTTTTTGAACTAGAGCAAAGAAAAAACAGACAATACATAATCCAACAAAAAAAGAAGATAGAAAAGTTAAAGCCATCATAACCAAATAATGAATATTTGTTTGGAACACATTCGAGATCATCCAAAATTTTATTACAACAAACATTATTGTAATAATTGAAACGTATATCCAAAACATGAACCATGTTGGATTATAACAAGCATCCTTATTTCTTTTGAAGGATAATAAAACGATTATTACAACTATAGTTCCACCAATACTACTAATTTGTTGAAGACAAGCCAACGTTGACAATCCGGTACGGATGCAAGATTTTTCTGACCAAACTATGAAACAGCTAAACGGAATCACCGGCTTTAAGGTTTTCATAACTGACATACAAGGGGCATATAAGTTATCTCAAAACAGAAATGAAAGAGATCATCAGGAAATCATTAATCAGTTGAAAAAATCAGATAATTCTATTGATCGAGAAGTTGCTCTGATCATGAATCAAAAAATAAATTCCAAATTCAAATCTTAATAAAAAATTAGCGCAACAACAACACGGTTCCTTTTTTCTCACGCAATTCACCATCAAAACCGGAGTAGCTAAAATAGTAAGCATAAACGCCTTCTAATGCATCTCTACCTTGGTAAGTGCCATCCCATCCATCTTCCGGGTTGTTGCTCTCAAACACCACCCCACCCCATCGGTTCATAATTACCATTTTATAGTTTGACGGATCAATATTAGTTGTAACCGGTTTAAAAACAGAATTGACACCGTTTGGTGCAAAGGCATTGGGAGCCAAAATTCTGCCGGGTTGAGGAATACAAAACACATTAGATAAGGAAGTTAAGCGTTCGGATGGCAACAATGGAAAATCAATATTATAATCGGCTTCAACGCGGTAACAGATTTCTCCATTTTCATTGGGTTGCAAAAATTGCACATCTTCACTAAACTGAACCATATCGCCAATGGTGTTGCCAACTTCTACAAACGTACCATCTAATTCTTGCCGGTAAACCGTATACCCATTTACCGTTCCATGATGAATGCCATAGCCCGTCCAAAACAAATAATTGGTGTTGGCACCATCGGGCTTACCGGTTAAATGAATGGTGCGCGCAAATTTTGATCCGTAGCGCGTACCACAACTATCTTCTACTTCTACTTGATAGGTTAAAATACGATTTCTACTATCAGAAAGCCTATCATTAAAAGCATTAAAAGAACCAAAATTATTGCCAACTAACTCGGTCTCTATCACGCTTAAATCGTCTACCGACGATCCACTAAAATACCTTACCGTTTCAATATTTACCGAAGTATCTATATAATATTCTATTTGTATACTTCCATCATCTAAAATGGTGAGGTTTCTTATGTAAAGATATTCTGGGTTGTTTGAGCTAGAAGCTGTTAAGTCTACACAAGAGGTATTGGAGTTAGATTCTGCCAAATCGCCTGCTCGCAAAGCTTTTACCTGCACACACAATTCAGTAATATTTTGCCGGGTATTGGAAAAATTATATCGATCTACATCGTTATCTACCGTATCAATAACACTAAAAGCATCCCCGTTATATGAAACATATATTTCATAGGAGTCCAGCCCATTTATCCAACCCTGATAAGGCGTCCAATTTAAAAACACATCATTGCTACAAGAGGTGCTAAGGGCTTGCAAATAAATTGTTTCTGATACTAAGGTGTTTTGCGCCCCTTCTTCTTTACAAGCATCAATGGTAGAAATGGTGTACCGTTCTGTTTGTTCAGCCGGCTTCGCAGCGGTATGCGTGTATATCAAATTGCTGTTATTTACCGTATCTATTCTTACAAAACCATTATCGGTAAAGTAATGAACAATATAAGCATCGGCTTCTGGCGAAACACTTTCTTGCCATTTTATTTCAACCTCATCTCCAACAACGGTTATGTAATCTACTATAGGAAATTTAGGGCGTTCATTATCCAAAGTATCTGAATGTACTGAGGTTTCTCCATCACAATTTCTAAGCACATAATAAAATAAAAAAGTGTTACTTAAGTTAGCCGATACAGAATCAACAAAAGTGGTATTATTCTCATCATCTATTTCGGCAACTAAAGTAAATCCGCTTAAACGGTTCGGCGATACATATACTCCATAGTTTTCGAAGCTATTGCAATCTGCAGTATTGGCACTCCAGGTAATTTCAATTACGCCATTATTAATATTGTTGACACAATCTAAACTTACTGGCGGTAAATTTTGTGCCCGAGCAGACATCACTGACATCGCTATTAATATCATAAAAGATATAAGGCTTATAAAACTACGGCTTCTCATTATTTTATTTACGCGCTATTACTTGTGTTAAGGTTTCTTTGTTTAAATATTGTTGGGCACATTGTTGAATTTCTTCGGCTGTTATATGCTTTACTTTATCAACATATGCCTGAAAATAACGGGTATCTAAACCAAAATCGTATAAACCCTTTAAAATATTATCGGTTTTAAAGGGTCCGTCAATTAAGCGAAGCAAAGCCCCCGAAATATAATTTTTAACCAATTGCAATTCTTTTTGTTTAACCGGTTCATTTTTTAAACGATCAATTTCATTAAAAATTTCATTTAATGCGGCATCACATACATCAATGCCTACTTCAGTACTAATTAAAAAATAAGAATTATGCATGTAAGATGAGATGGAAGAATTGATAGCATAGGTATAGCCCTTGTCTTCGCGGATATTGCTCATAAGTCGCGAACCAAAATAACCGCCCAATAAAACATTTAAAAAATTGAGGGTAAAACGATCAGGATGATGTTTACCTACAATTGGTTTGCCGATTCGGATAGCTGCTTGCAAGGCATCTTTTTTGTATAAAACTTTTGTGCTGGCTTGGTAAGGTGCTTCATTTGGTTGAACAATTTTATTTGGTTGAGATTTTATGGTAAACAAACCGGTATAACATTCTCTTATCTTTTGAATTTCTGCTTCACCAAATTTACCAGATATGTATACGGTTGGATAACTCGATTGATATTGATCTTGATAAAATTGAAACAACTTTTCTACTGATAATTGATTGTAATCTTCCACATCAACATCATAACCATAAGGATGCGCTGCTCCAAAAATAGATTTGTAAAATTGAGTAGAAGCCAGGTAACTTGGTTTCTCTTTAAGTACGGCAAGTTTTTGTTTTAAATTGCTTAAAATAATATTCAACTCTTTTTCAGGAAAAATTGAGGCAGCAATAATTTCCCGTTTAATGTCCATCACTTGCGGTAAAAATTTACGCATAGTACTTACGGTAATACTTGCGTAATCAAAATGCGCTCTGGCACTTAAGGTAGCCCCATAATAATCAATTTTTTCGGCAAGGGCTTTAGCTGATAAATTTTTGGTGCCTTCTTTAAGCATAGTAGCGGTTAGTTGAGCTACTAACTTTTGCGGCTCTTGCCACCTGCCTGCATTAAAATAGGTTTGTATTTTAACCACTTCCTTTTTGCCACCCTTTACTAAATAGGCTTTCACACCAGGCACCAATTCTATGCTGTCAGCTTCGTTTAAGGGTATTTGATTTAGTAGCTTTATTGCCGGCGTATTGGTTCTATTCAATTTAATTTAAATCAATTTAATTTTGTGAAGCGTAATAGTGTAAAGTACAAGCGTTTTCTTCTGTTAAATATTGTTCTGCAGCATCTTTAATAGCCTTAGTAGTTAAGTTGCTGTAACAAGTTGCTTCGGTATTAATTAGCTCTACATCCCCTATTAATTCAAAGTAGCTTAAATCTATCGCACGGTTTAAAATTTTACTTTGCGAAAACTCTATGTGCGATTCAATTTTGTGTTTTACCTTAACCAACTCTTGCTCGTTTAAGTGTTCACTTTTTAGTTGATTGAGTTCATCCCAAACGGCTTGCTCAGCTGTTTCCATAGCCACTTGCTCGTGCAGTTTCCCTTCAATATACAACAAACCAGGATCAATATTAGCCGTAACATAGGCACTAATGTTACTAAACAATTGCTGTTCTTTCACCAAGCTTTGGTATAGTCTTGACGATCGCCCGTGCGATAAAATATCCGACATAAAATCGGCAGCATAATAGTTTTGATGCAAGCGTGCCGGAATTTTGAAAGCCATATACAAGGCGTTTAAAGGAACGGCTGCTTCCATTTGTTGTTTAACTTGTTGTGTTTGTGCAGGCTCAGTTGGCAATTGCCGGTTTAAGTTTGCCCCAGGCGGAATATCGCCAAACCATTTTTTCACCAACTCGAGTACTTCTCCGGTTTTTACTCCACCGGCAATAGTTATAATAGCCTTATTAGGGCAATAATGTTTTTTAAAGAAAGCCTTTACATCATCTAACACAAAATTATCAATGTGTTGTAAATTTTTACCAATTACGGGCCAGCCATACGGGTGTTTGGTATAACTCATCGATAGCATTTTGTGCCAAACTTCTCCATAAGGTTGATTTAAGTAGTGTTCTTTAAACTCTTCACTCACTACTTTTTTTTGTACATCTAAGGCTTGTCGACTAAAATCTAAACCCAACATCCGGTCGCTTTCTAACCATAAAGCGGTTTCTAAATTAATTGCCGGTATTAAGTCGTAATAATTGGTAATGTCGCTAGTGGTGAAGGCATTGTTGGTTCCGCCTGCCGCTTGTAAGGCAGTATCAAAATCGGCTACGTTTATTGATCCGCCAAACATTAAATGTTCAAACAAATGGGCAAAGCCTGTTTTATCTGGTGTTTCATCGCGTGCGCCCACATCATATAATATATTTACGGCAGCCATTGCTGTGCTATCATCTTCGTGTACCATTAAGCGCAGGCCATTGTCTAACTTAAATTTTTTATAATCGATCATACTGTTGTAATCGCTTCATTTATTGTTGAGTTGCTGTTTTAAGGCTTCCTATATTCAATAAATAATTTTATTTATTTTGATGAGATTAATCATACCATAAAACTATTAAATTTTAGAAGTAAAGGGTCTGAAAATGAAATTGGCTATGCTTTTATCCAACACAAAAATGCATATATATTCTGATGGATTTTTATATACTTTCCTAAAGGCATCCACACTGTTTTTCTTCACAATATCTTTCAATACAAACTCTTCCAAATGCGAAATATTGACCGACCATTTTGTTTTACTTCTATTAAAATCAATAATTGGTCGCCCTATATTAATGCTGTTTTTTTGGTGCAGTACAAAAATTGGATATTTAGTTACCTCATTTGCCATCACCATCTCTGCTACTTCTTTCAAATAATCTTCGTAAGAAATAATATCAATATCAATACTTTCAATAATGGTTTTATCTAATTCCATTTTTACTATACTGCAAAAGTACTAATTTTATATGATGGCTATAGGCTTAAGTTGAGCAAAAATTAATGTATAGGTTAGGCAACCTTTATTTTATGAACTTCAGTTTTTATATGTTAACTGGTTTATAGAATGGTAAATATAACTTAGCAAATTTGAATATAAAAAGCGACACTAAAATTTTTAATTTATTTTGGTGAAATTGAGCTAAGTAATGCTACAAAAGAATAGAATAGCATAAACCACTAACTACCTTTTAATTAAGGGAGGGTTTCTCATTTAATTAGAGAAGATAGTAAGCTCAAACCTATTTTTAGATACCAATTTATTGCCGAAACTTGAGCTAATAATTTTAATACTGTGTCATCTACATTATAATTTAGATAAACTTATCTAATTAGTCAAACCTTAGCGCAGGAGTTTCCACACAATGAAATACAATAACCGTTATTGGATACTACTCATGATCATGCCCGTAATGCGCATCTCCAGGTTTTCTGCCGTATTTATCTGGTTCACCGGTTGGCGGAATGGCTGATGGGGTATTCAATTGAGTTGCCGGTTGATGAGAATTTATATCATGGTCGTGCCCGTAATGTTGATCGCCTGGTTTTCTGCCATATTGGTCAACGTCTCCAGTAGGAGATGTTTGTTGCACTTGCGCTGGCTTTGAGTCTTGCCTTTTTCCTTTACTTTCTTTCTCTCCACTTTGGTTACAACCCCAGGTTATTAATGTAATTATTAGCACGACGCTGGTAATTTTAAAGACCTTCATATTCTATTAAATTTTATTAAAATGATTTTCCTTTCAAACATAGTTATCGTTTTTTTAATTGCTGTTTGATGGAAGTAAAAACCTAATATAGTAAATTTTTATTTAAAAAGTGCTATCCGCTTGGTGAGATTGGCTGCGGGTTAATAATTTTGAGTAATTTAGATGCTTACAGAACTGAATAAACAACGAAGCCTGCAATAAAATTACAACTAATGGTGAAACTTCAGCGATCCAAGTCCTATACCCGAATATCAACACCTCCAACAGGATAGTTCGTAAAATAGAATGGAATGTTTTTGCATTTAAACTTACTAAAGCATAAACCAACTATGGTGGTTTGATGTTGCAGGATTTCTCCCTTGGGTCGAAATGACGGGAGAGTCACTTCGCTCTACATCTTTTCAGAATGATGCGTTTTGTCTGGTGTCAGACAGGTAGCCAATTTCTACTAGTTATATTTGAAAATGCTTAAAAATAAAAGAATTACTAACTAATTTACCTCAACAATATTGAATTAGGAATAAAGAAAAAATAAATGTTCAAATTTTAGCAAAGAGATTTTTTGATATACAAGTTAAAAAACGCAGGCTTAGTGGTGCTAAGCCGAGTATTTTTAATGAAGTAGACCGGAAAATCTCAAAGGTAAAAATGGACAGTTATTTTTTGAATTATTCCTTAGGCAGCTTAGCCAACATTGCAAAACCAGGTATATTAGCTTTATTAAACAAGTACACCGTTTTACAGATGAACGGTAATGCGGTAATCTACTAATTGAATAATTTTTATTTTTAAACGCTTTGTAATTAGAGTATTTCTAAAAAAGCAATAAATATTTTTGTTTGGTGTCTACATTTAAAATCAATTTAACAGCATACTTTATACTGTTTTGCTGTTCCAATGTATTAGGAAATGGCACTTTTTGCCCTGCAGATAGTTTATCAAAGCAAATAAATATTGAAAGAAACATCAAGTTTAATAACAATATTGAATATGCTAAAATAGTTATCAATCAACTAATTGAAAGTTATGATACTGCTTGTGTAATCAAGGTATGTCAATACTACGTACGATACGATAAACATAAAAATTATAGCATAATTTTTACTACACTATGGGAAGCCTTATTGTTAGCTGATGAAGCAAATTTAAAAAAGGAAAAATATGACCTGCATTTAGACATTGCGCGTTACTATAGCTATTTACAAAAATTTGATAAAGCCAAAGAGCATTTCGACGCGTCTTCTAAATTAAAGAAAACATTGATAGCTACCAACAATATAACCAACGAGATGCAGAATAATTTCTATGCACACCAAATGCATATGTATAACATTATGAAACGGTTTGATTTGGCAAAAATCTATTTAGATAGCTGTTATCAACTGGTAGATAGTACCAATATTAAATGGAGACACTACACTTTAGATTTTGAAAAAGGGCTACACTTAGCTCGTGAGCACCAATACGAAAAAGCTTTAGCTATTTTTAATTTTGTAATTGAAGGAACGAAAAGTGAACAACCTGGTTATTTGACTATACCCTATTACCACTCTGCAAAAGCTTATTATGCACTCGGACAAATTGAAGAGAGTTTAGAAAGTTATCACAAATCAATAGAAGCCAGTTTGCAAAATAAAATGCATCTTGATTTTTTGCCTATGGTATACTTTGATTTATCAATGCTTTATAATGAAATTGGCAACCACAAAGCAGCTTTTAAGCAATTGATAGAATCTAAAAACTTAAATTTTCAATTTTTTGATATCAGAAGCGATGGGAATAGCTACCTACTAAATGTACAAGATGATTTTAGGGTTTATAAAGAAAAACAAGAAAAAATTGCCCGGCGACGAGAACTTAATGACGTTAAAATAAGTAGAATTCTATTAGTTGGAAGTTTACTTTTATTCTCTATTTTTACATTTGTTTATTTTAGACTTCAAAAAGGAAAAATACAAGCCGAAAAAGCCCTCAATCAACAGTTGAAGATACAGAATATTGAAAAAGAACGATTTTTAAAACGTATTGAAAAGAAAAATGAAGAACTGATGACCTTTTCAAACATTATGAGCCACGATTTAAAAGCACCCGTAAAAAATATTGCCGCTTTTTCTCATCTAATTAAAAAGCAATTTCAGAACGGCTTTAATAAAGATAAAGTGATAAAATTTAATGACTTTATTGATAGTTCGGCAAAATCTATGTCGATACTTATTGAAGATTTATTGCTTTACTCCAGAATAAATTTAGCAGACCAAGAATTCTCTAAAGTTGATCTAAACGAAGTAATTGATTCGGTTTATCCGGCTTTCTCTTATGATGTTAACACGGGCTATGCCAACTTAAACATAGAAAAACTACCAACTATTTGGGGCAACAATGGGTTGTTAAAAACGGTTTTTCATAATTTAATTTCTAATTCCATTAAATACCAGCCGAAAGGTGATGCCGACCATAAAGCCAAGGTAAATATATGGTCGGTTAAAGAAGAAAATGAGCACTTCATTTTTGTTAAAGATAACGGCATTGGAATAAAGCCTGAATTTGCCGGTAAATTATTTAAGGCATTTTCCCGGTATCATAAATCATCTGACTATAGTGGCACGGGTTTAGGCATGTCTATCTGCAAGCGCATTATGAATACGCATGGCGGTAGTATTCAATTAGAGAAAACTGATTCTACAGGTTCAACGTTTAAATTGATGTTTCCAATAGCTAAAAATACCAAAGAACAGCCGGTTGTTTTTCAAATGAGTTGACTTTTTAAGGTTTATCTGTTTTTTAATGTATACTTGATCAGGCTGATTTTTAAACTTTTTAACTAAGGCTTTTGCATTGATTGTTTTTGAAGCCAAACCTCGTAGCAACATGGAAAATTTATTTTTTTTCATTTCAATAGTAAAAATACGCTTATATTTCTTGGTCAAACCGCTCCATAATATACGTATGAATTTTACTCACTTGTAAATCGGTAGTAGCCGGTCCGGTGCGAATGTAAAAGTGCTCAGCGTTTCCATCTTTCATATAAGCCGGTATGTTCGATGGTTTACAATCTACCCTCAACAGTTTTTGCTCATCAATAGTTTCAATAGAAAAGTCGATATACTTTAAAAAGATAGAGCCCAAACTTTTTTTAACCATTGTAGTAATATGCAATAACATTTTATCGTCGTTGTTAAATTGATCGAAGTTTAAGCCTAAGAGTTCACCATCATCTGCAACACCAATTAATAGAACGCCGCCTTCTGCATTCAAAAAAGCAGCAATAGTTTTTAATATGGCGTGTTCTATAGCAGCATCTTTTTTGTTGGTATAGGTGTTCCAACGCAAGGTTGATTTAAATTCAACATGTTCGTTTTCTCCTTGATGAATTAATTCTCTGGTAGCTACTTGATTTTTAGACCGTAGATAATTGGTAATGCGTTTACTCAATGCCCGCAAAATTTTTAAAGAAATAGAAGGTTGTACAAAGTCTTCATTAAATAAACGGGTGCCACAAATACTAATTAACGAAGAATCTTCTAAAGCAACGACTGTTCCACTTCTGAAATCTTGGTTAATCACGCCTACTTCACCAATTAATTGACCTGGTCGTAAAACTAACTTAACATTGCCGGGTAAGGTTAATTGAAAACTACCGGTTTCTATGTAAAATAAAAATTTTGGTGATTGACTGGTATCATACACCAAACCGTTTTTACTATAGGTTTCTCTTTTAATAATAGATTGTAAGGTTTGAAGTTCTTTTTGTTGTAAGCTTTCAAACACTTCGTGTGTACCAATAAGGGTTAATATATCGTCCATTAAGTTGCAAATTTAAGCATTTATCAGTTTCCTTTATATGAAAAACTAAAGCCACCCAACTAGCCTTGATTGCAGTGGTTATGCTGCTCGAAGCCTGGCTATTTGAAGCCTTGCCGCAGCATTTGAACGGAAAGCAGGACCCAAAAATTATATAGAGAATACGGTTTTGCTTCAAAAAATATTTGAAACTTTTAGTGTGTTGACAATTATTGCTTCATTTTTTATACTGTCGTCCTTTCCATTGGTAAGGTAAAAAATTGCCGAACACTCCAACAACAACAATATAAATAATATGTGCCATTTGAGCGGGCACAAACCACCATAGGGAGGCTTTCTGGTTAAAAAAAGTTGCTCCTGTTGAAAGATAAATATAATCAGCCAAACTCTTTACACCCAATTGTAAGAGCAACAAAATGCCAAATGAGCTTGACTCCCAAAAACAAAAGAGACAGTTAAAAACCCAACAACAAAAATTGAGTACTATACTGATATTGATGCATAAAACAATCAACAATTGAGCATTGATCTTCCGGTCTTTAAAATGTTTATTTTTAGATGCCCACCGAAAGCGTTGACTAAAAAACGTGCTTATATTGGGTTGTGCTTCGGTATATACGGTTGCCACTTTCGACTTTAAAAACCGGCATGCTCCAGGAAAAGCAGTATGTATTTTATGCATTAAAAATACATCATCACCCGAGCCGAAATTATCCACATCTTTAAAACCCTGTACATAGTGAAAAGCTTGGCGGGCATAGGCTAAGTTTGCACCATTACACATAATACCTTGTTGACTTTCAAGAACGGCTGCTGTACTAACCATCATACCACAAAAATCGAGTACTTGAAAATGGTTTAAAAAGGATGACTGATGATGAAACATAACCGGAGCGGCAATCATCAGGCATTCCGTTTTTTCATAAAATGCTACTATTGTTCGCAACCATTTTTCATTCATAACTACATCAGCATCTATACAAACAATTAATTCAGCCTTACTTTGATCAATGGCTTTTTCAATGGCTTTCTTTTTATAAGAATGAATGTGTTCTTGCTCATCTGACAATAAAGTAGCCAATTGAAAAACGCGTAAATTATGCTTTTGAATAGAGCTGGCTAAGGCATATGTGTCATCGTTTGAAAAGTCATCTACAACAATTACTTCATATAAATTTGCCGGATAATTTTGGTGCAATACTGCATCTAAACAAGTCAATATACGCGCACTTTCGTTACGTGCCGGAATGATAATACTAACGGTGGTTTTTCTGCGAATGTCAGTTTCAACAAATGATGCTTGGTTTTGCCAATGTTCTACATAAAATAATAACAATGCTATGTAAAGCAATGCCAGAACAAACGATATAAAACTCCAGAAAATCACTGCTGGTAGTATAGACAAATTAAGTTAGTATTCAATAAGTATTGCTACAAAAATAAAAAGATATCAATTACAAAATGGAAAAACATACCATGTTTAGGTAATATACCCTAATTGGATTCGAAATTTAAAATAGCATGATTTTCTACAATATCTGACTTAAGTTTCGGTAGTAAAATAATTGCTGTTCCAATGGAACCTGTTCCATTGTGACAACAAAAGCACGGCAACTTTACTACAACAAGTGAACAGGTTCACTTGGATGATTTTATGCTTTATATGTTGAATTAAGTTTACTTAACCTTATTGCGTACTTCAATTTCCATAAATAATTTATATTCAAGTTATTATGAAATGAATTCTACTACCGAAACTTAAGTATCTGATTACTTCAAAACAATAAGAAAATGCTCATTTCAATGATTGTGAATAATTTGCAAACGTTTGACAGTCAATATTATAAATCAAAAATTAATAATTATTTAGGCTAAAATTAAAGGACAATGCCAAAATATTGTATTTGTAGTTACAAATCAATGCTTTTACATTAGAGGCATAGAATAACCTATTGAGAAATGTATTATAAATCAGCAGGCTTGTTAAATTGGATTTTTACCATTGCCTTAATTACATTGGGGTGTTATAGTTTTGCCCAAGTTGATATGGATAAAGATGGGATAAGTGATGATTGGGAAAACCTGCATCAATTAGACCCAACCGACCCGAAAGATGCTTGGTGTGATTATGATAATGATCAAATTTTAAACCTGTTTGAGTATCAATTACAAACCGACCCTAACGATAATGCCTCACCTGCCATAGCCTATTTTACCACGCAAAATACCCAACAAGAATTTACTAACTTAATGAACCGCGGATTAATTGGCTTAACCGTTATTCGAATGGCAGAAGGCACTTATAATTTATTTTACGATAGAGCAAGCTCGGATGGTGCAATCACTTCTGCTAACTTTAAAATTATGATTCAAGGTGGCTGGAATTCGGATTTTACAATTTATGATCCTTTCACCCATCGTACCATTTTTGATGGAGGAGGGAATGCTAGTATTTTAGTTTTAGATACTCGTTTATCTGCAAATAATAATTTGGACGTCTCCTTTATTTTAGAAGGAGTGGAAATGACCAATGCCGGCTATGGTGTTAGAAAAGGTGCGGTAGAATTCATCAATTGGTCGGGCACCGGAAAATACAGTGTATACAATTGCAGCTTTTATAACAATGGTATTGTAGATGATCGGGAGTCTAACTCTGGCATGGCACTCAGTGTTTTTTGGACGCAGGAAATGAACAACGGCGAGTTTTATCTGGTCAACACTTCAATAGTAAACAACAAAAACGGGTTGTATGGTCAATTGGCATCGTTTACCACCGGTTCGTGGCATATTATTAATTCAACTGTTACCAATGCTAATCAACAAGCTGTTTTAGAAATTGAATCCACCAGCCAAATTGCTGATGCTATTTCAATCAATATGCTAAACTCTATATTTTGGGAAGACAGCCTGGATAATCCAATATATTTTACTGAAGCCTCAAATACTGAATTGAATGTATCCTATTCTAACATAGGTGAAATTATTAGTCTGGATAATTTTTTAGAAGAAAATCTGGATAATGCCACTACTACTAATATTGTACCTGAATTTATTGATACGACTCAAGTACATTTTGAATTAGAAGCCACAAGCCCTTTGCGGGAAAGTGCTTTAGATGTAGGTTTGCCTTTTGTTGGAAACTTACATGATATAGGAGTTAATCCAATAGTGCAAGGACCTATTAGAGTAGAAATTACAATCATTCAACCCACATGTATAGGAAATGATGGTGAAATTGAAGTGACGAAATTAGACAGTATTGGAGATTTAACGCTTTCTTTGGATGATGTGAATTATCAACCGGAATTGAGCTTTGATAATTTAGCGGCAGGTAACTATAGGCTTTATATTGAAAGACAATCCAATTGTCAAAAAATGCAAATACCTTTTGTGTTAGAGGAAGAAGATATGGAATCTGCTCGAATAGAGTTGGCGACATTTTGTGAAAATCAAGTGTATTCACTGCCCGATGGAAGTGTCGTTTCTGAGGAGGGCACTTACTCCAGTATTCTTACTGATGAAAATTGTGTCATAGAAATTATTACAAACTTAACTGAATTAACCGCTTACCAAAGCACAGAAGAAGTATCAATTTGCGATGGACAAAATTACATTTTGCCGAGCGGAACTGAAACTAGTTTTGCCGGAAGTTATGAAAGTGTGTTAAGTACTGCACAAGGTTGTGATAGTATTATAACCACCAATTTAACAATTACACCTCCGGAAAGAATTGACGAAGAAGCCACTATTTGCACAGGAGAGAGTTATACTTTGCCCGATGGTTCTATGGCACAGGAAGAGGGTGTTTATTTTTCGACCATTACCGGAGAAGACGGCTGCCCAAAAGTGGTGGAAACAAAACTAACGGTAAATATTACCGACTTAGTAAATACCTGGATTTTTATCTGTAAAGGAGAAACCTATGAATTGCCAGATGGGCAGTTAGTTGATGAGAAGGGAACTTACGAAACAACCTTAACCTCTATTTATGGTTGCGATAGTACAATAACTATTGTGTTGGGAGTAAACACGCCAACTACCAGAGAACGTGTTAGTATTTGTGAAGGCGGTACCTATACTTTGCCAGATAATTCTGTGGTTTCAAGTCCTGGAACGTACGAAACAACAATCACCCAAGTCTCCGGATGTATGGAATTAATAGAAACCACTATTTTAATAGATGATGCTTTTGAACTAAGTGTAGAAGAAAGCATTTGCGAAGGCAGTTCGTTCATTTTACCCAATGGCATAGAAGTTACCGAAGCCGGTATTTATGAAACGGTTTTAAGTTCTTCTCAAAATTGTGATAGCGTGGTCATCACCAATTTAACGGTTAGTCCATCTGTATTTATTGAAGAAGAAATTCGCCTTTGCGAAAATGGCAGTTATACTTTGCCGGGCGATTCAATTGTTTCGACTGCTGGAATTTATACCTCTGTTTTAACCAATGAACAAGGCTGCAACAGTATTACAGAAACCACTATTTTAATAGATGATGCTTTTGAACTAAGTGTAGAAGAAAGCATTTGCGAAG
>CALHDG010000071.1 GCA_938023075.1 uncultured Chitinophagales bacterium | reverse complement strand
TTGGAGGATAGACTGACTAATTCCAAAATGGTCGTAGTGTTCCTCTACTTCTTTTAACCCGAATCATCTCACTTCAAAATAAAATATCAACTTTGCCTCAGTACCAATGAAAAACCGAAGCCTCCAAAATAGCCCCGATTGTAGAGGAAATCCTTTTGTGGAGCAGAGCGGAACAAAAAGATTGGAACCACCGAAGTGTCGGGATAAACGGAAAGCGGGACTGAACTTTCCACGAGCCAAATGGTTTCCGCTTCAAATTATTTATCTTCATTACTTTATTGGCTACTTTGACATGATTAAGGGCTTGGTCAAAATACCTTCCTCGCCACTTAAACGAATGGTATAAGCACCATCCGGCAAATGTGCTGCATTGAATTCCAATTGATGATTGCCTGGTTGATGAACGGCTCGACTTATAACGGTATTAACAAGCATTCCTTTTATATCAAAAAGCTCAATACTGATATTTTGTCTCTCGGTCGGGATTTCGGGCGATCAGCATCAAAGCCACCAAAATTTTATTTCGACAATTTGTAGAAAATATATTAAATTGCAAAATAAAATTTTGGCTAAAGGCGTTTGGTTTGCCGGGTTTTGGGCTTCGGCAGTCCGCACGGTGTTTAGCCAAATTGTTATGCTTCAGCTCCAAGAAAAAAATTTAGAAACTATGGTTTCTTAAAAAGGAAACCCTTATCTTTGTTTAAAGTTATCAATGGATTACAGGTTTAGGGTAGAAATTTTAGAGGAAGTAAAAGAATTTTTAGATGGCTTAGACGAAAAAACAAGATAAAAGATAATTTACAATTTTTGGAGGTCGAGAAGCGTAATTGATAAAGAACTTTTTAAGAAATTAGAAAATGAGATTTGGGAATTTAAGACTTTGTATCGTAAAATGTATTACCGACTGTTTGCTTTTTGGGACAAGACTGATAAAGAAGACACAGTAGTTTTAGCAACTCACGGAATTATCAAAAAAACTGACAAAGTTTCTAAATCTGAAATTGAAAAAGCAGAAAGAATAAGGATTAAGTATTTTAAAAATAAAAAAGAGAAAAAATGAAGTCGTATTCGCTTGAAGAATTAACTGACGAATATATTGGTAAAAAAGGTACGCCCAAGCGTGACGAGTTTGAAAACGAACTACGCTTAGATATTTTAGGAACTAAAATTAAGCAATTAAGAGAAGAAAAAAATCTAACCCAATCTCAATTAGGAGAACTTGTGGGCGTACAAAAAGCACAAATATCCAAAATTGAAAACAACTTGAATGACGCAAGATTTGGAACAATATTAAAAGTGTTTAAAGCATTGAATGCAAAATTAAAATTTGACATTGAGCTTATAAGTAAACAGATTACTTCGTCTTAAAACAAAAGCCGAAAGCATAACAATAGCTAAAACACTCTCGACGAGATTACTAATCTCGCCGCATTTTCAATAATTACAACCAAAGCAAGCATACTGGACCGGAGTCCAGCATAAATTTGTAATGTTACAAAGCTACCAATAATGTTTTCCATTACGACAGATTTATAGTGTCTTTAAAAATTGAAATTAATTTGTTTAGAAAACTATGGTTGAAAATATGGACATTAGGAATTCAATAAAACAAACTATTGATGAACTTCCGGAGGAGCATCTAAATCAGGTCTCCACGTTTCTTAAACAATTAGAAGGCGAGGAAACCACAAATGATGATATTCAATCTTATTTTGGAATGTGGAAAGATTTAGATAAAACCCTTTTGAAAAACTTAACTACCGATCTTCATAAAAATCGTTTAACTGCTGGTAGGAAGATAGAGCAATGAAAGAAGTATTAATTGATACAGATATTCTTTCTTATTTTTTCTAAGGCAATCAAAAAGCAGGTGAAAATTTTATTGAATATTCACTCTCGGCGAGATTTATTTCAAACTCGCCGAATCTATTAATTTGTAGTATGCAAGCATTTGTAATGCGATAGGTTTAGCATAAATCTTCCAGATAATGTCTTGTGGTTCCACCAAAAAAATAGGTATCTTGCATAAAAATTATTTTGATGAAATTATTGAAACGCATTACAATTGACCCACAGGTATCACACGGCAAGCCCGTAATACGTGGCTTGCGATATCCGGTAGAGAGCATTTTGGAATACTTAGCAGGAGGTGATACAATTGAGGATATTTTAGCGGAGTTTAAGGACTTGGAGCGTGAAGATATACTCGCTTGCATTGCGTATGCTGCAACGGCTATCAAAACTAAAAGTATTTTAGTTACTGATATAGCTGCTTGATATGGTTTTCATTATTGATGCCCACCTACCACATATTGTTGTGCAACAAATAGAAGCACTCGGTCACGAAGCTATCCACACTTCTGATATGGAAATGGGTAACAAAACGCCCGATGAATTAATTAATGAACTCGCAGTAAAACGCAAAGCAGCTGTTATTAGTAAAGATGCAGATTTTTACAATACTTTCCTTCTGCACCGCAAACCACCCAAACTTGTAATGGTTAAAGTAGGCAACATGCATTTAAAAGATTTGAGAAGGCTTTTTGAAGTTTCATTTCCCAAAATCATTGATGCGCTTTCTGCATATGATTTAATTGAATTGCATCACGATAAGATTATTGGGATAGACTGACTAATTCCAAAATGGTCGTAGTGTTACTCTACTTCTTTTGACCCGAAGCATCTCACTTCAAAATGAAATATCAACTTTGCCTTA
>CALHDG010000070.1 GCA_938023075.1 uncultured Chitinophagales bacterium | reverse complement strand
GAGCTTACCTGTTATAATTTTTTTCTACCAAGGTTTTACTCCGCCGGAGTAAGGCAATTGTAAAAATTACAGTTATCATCAATCAATTTTATTTTAACACCAATAAATAAAATAACCAACGTTGTGTTTTTTATGCGATTGCCATAGGACTTAATCTGGCTTACCCTATTACAATCATGCAATTACCCTAACCTTAAAATGGAAGTAGAACCTTTTTATTGATGTAGCTTTGGTTGGCTTCAAGGTTCCACGAAAAACCGACCTTAGCAAACTAGCCCCGATAGCAGTGGTTATGCAACCTGAAGCGTTGGCAATGAAGCTAAGCTGTTGCATTTGAACGGATAGCGGGACCCAAACTTGCTTCGTGCCCTAATTGTTTCGCTTCAAAAAATATTGCCTATGCTACTATTTCCTCTTCTACTATATTCTTCTACTATATTGAATGATCATCCGTTTTACCCTGTGGTTTCCTTTTCAGGATTGTCTTCGTAGTGCTTTTCTTTTTCGGTAACCAACTTTCTTTGATAGCGGCTTTGTACCACTTCTACAATTACTAATACTGCCAGAATAAAATAGAAAGTTGTTTTACTCATGGCAGTTACTTCGCTGCCAAAAAACTTAAGATGGGCTAAATGCCCGCCTTCGGAAATGAGCATAATGCCCACAATAAATAAGATAAATAAACCAAGTACTTCGTACATCCGGTTACGCTTTAAAAATTCGGCAATCTTTTCAGCCAACCAAATCATTAAAATACCACCAATAATTATAGCTACTGCCATTACCCAAAATTCATCGGTTAAGGCAATGGCACTTAAAATGGAATCGAATGAAAAAACAAGGTTCATGATCATTATTAGAAAAATAGCTTTGCCCACCGATGTTTGTTTGCCTTCGTGTTCGTGGTCATCTTCAATTGATATCATATGCCAAATTTCTTTAACGGCGGTGTAGATGATAAAAGCGCCACCCAATAACACAATAATGCTATACAAACTAAAAGCGCCTTCAAAAAATTGATTGTGTATTTCAAAAAGGGGGTCTTTAAAATAATCGATAACCGAAACAATAACGAATAACAAAATGATGCGCAACACAATAGCAAAGCCAATACCTAATTTACGTACATAGTTTTGCTTGTCTTCTTGCACGCGTTTAGATTCTAATGAAATGTATAACAAATTATCGAAACCCAAAACCGCTTGTAGCATAATGAGCATACACAAAGTAAATATATTATCTAAGGTGAAAATATCCGCCATTGTTTAAATTTTGGCAAAAATAGCATTTCAAGTAGAAAGTTCGCTATTGAATTTGTCAATTATTCAAATGTTATTTATGAAGTATGAATTTGTCACCTTGGAATTTGGAATTTGGAATTTGGAATTTCTTAGTTATACTATTCAACTAAAAGTTTCGTTAAATATTCATAATCGACCGCAAATCTTTAAAAAAGGATGTACTTTAGGAGCATCAAACAATAAATAGAAATAATTAAATAGTATGGACAAGGCACTGACTACTTTAGAACTGAAAGTTATGAATCTTTTATGGTCGTTAAAAAAAGCACCGGTAAAAGATGTGTTGGAGGCTTGGCCCGAGTCGCCAAAACCGGCTTATAATACGGTTTCTACCATTATTCGTATTTTAGAAGATAAAGGTTATGTTGACCACGAAGCTCAAGGGCGCACCCATTTATATTTTCCAGCAGTTAAAAAGAATGCTTACCAGAAAAACTTTATGCAAAACGTGCAGCAAAGCTTATTTTCTGGTTCGTTAAACAATTTGGTTTCTTGCTTAATCAACAACGATAAGCTAACCAACAGCGAAATTAAAGATTTAGAAGAATTGATTAACAAAGCTAAATAGTGCTCACATTTTTATTCATATCATACCTGCTTTCTGGCATTGGTTATTTAATATATGTAACCTTTATTAAAAACCGGGTTTCGTTAAAGGCTCAAAAATATAGCCTTCATTTTATATTATTAGCATGTTTTGCCATACCCTTTTTAGTGCATAGTTATTTAAATGCCAATCCTACCAAAACTAAAGAAGCCAAATTAGTACAAGAAGAATTTGTACAAGTCTGCGACAATTTTTGTCCAGATGAAGAAGAAATAAATTTGTGTTACGATGTAGCCATTACCACCAGCGATTTTTGTAATTGCGCCAGTATTGAAAAAGAGAACCTCATCGTTTACCATTCAAACACCTACTATAACTTTTTTATGTATAATGTAGAAACGATGCGTAAGGCGGTTTTACTTACGGTTGTTTTGTTTGCCATTATTTTAATGGTTAAAATTATTAGTCTGCAATACATTATTTTTATCAGTAAAAAACGATCGGTAAGTATTGATGGCGAACAATACCTTATATTGGAACCCAACATTAATTTACCGGTTGCCTCTTTCCGTTTAATCAAAAAATACATCATTTGGGAAAATAGCCTGAATCGGCTAAATGCTCAAGAACAATCTGCCATACTCTATCACGAAATTGCTCACATCAAAAACTTTGATACTTGGTGGAAAATTATTGAAAATGTATTGTTAACGGTTTGGTTGGTCAATCCTATCTATTATTTAATCTGTAAAGATTTTAAAAAATTATCTGAATTTATTGCAGACGAATACGCGGTACAAAAAATAAAAGACAAAAAATTATATGCTTCATTATTATTAAAGATGCAGCAACAATATGCAACACTCCATAAGCCTGTACCTATTTTAGTTCACGGCTATAGAGCTACCAGCGGAAAATCATTACTCAAAGCACGAATAGAAAAAATTATGTTGCAGCCTCCCATCAAATCGGGTTATGTTGAATTGGGTATTGGCTTGCTATTGGGTTTATATGTGCTCATCAGTTCTAGTGCTATTAATTTTATTAACTACGAATGTAAAAAAATAGAAGTGTACCAAACCCTATCTGACCAACATAACAATACCGGCAACACGGTATTTTGTAAGCAGTGTTTAAGTGTAAATCACTAATTGAAGAAACGCCAATGTATCAGTTTCAAATTCGGCACAAGTAACCCTTCGAAACACTTGCTCCAGCAGAAATATTGTTCTCTATTGTTTTTCAAGAATTGAATATTAATAAATTGGTTAAAAAGTTATATCCGAAATACAAATAGAAAGGCATTTTTTGGCGATTTAGTTAAAAAAGGATTTATGCTACCTCAAACCTTGTTATGATCTGATGTAAGTTTTAGCTGCCAAGCCTTTTACACATCTGCTTAAAGTAGATAATAGTATGGTGAAAAGTCTTTTGGATATTATGATGGAAAGTTGTAAACTGTTATTCACATAAAAAGTGATCTATCACAATTAACCGTTAAGAAGTTGTGGATATAGAGGTGTTAGCTTCCACATTAAAAAACATTTAAAACATACTCAACAAGAACGAGTGAATATTTCAGTTTTCCAATAAAAATTTATATATTACTTTTTAAATACAACAATTGAGATTCTGTATACGCGTTTCAAATAGTTCTTCCCTATATTTGTGATATTCTTTTCAATAGCTAAAACAATAAAAGGATGAGCAAGCATACATTTGGAAAAAAAGGTTGGATGCCCGAAAGAATTGGAAATTTGAAAGGCAAAACATACGTTATTACAGGCACTACCAGCGGAACCGGATTTGAAGCTGCCCGCATACTGCTATCAAAAGGGGCGAAAGTAGTGATGATGAATCGCAACCCAAAAAAATCGGAAAACACCATGAACATTTTAAAACAAGCCTTAGGTAATCATATTGACGTACGGAATATACTGATGGATTTGGCAGAACAAGCATCTGTAAAAAAAGCAGCAGAAGAAGTGGTTAAGACAATACCGAAAATTGATGCACTCATATGTAATGCTGCCATTGCCCAAGTACCCAAACAAATACTTACGGTTGATGGCTTTGAAAGTCAGCTGGGTGTAAATCATTACGGTAACTTTTTATTGCAAGGCTTACTGTATCCACTACTTGAAAAATCTGAAGGACGCATAGTAGTTGTAGGCAGTATGGGTTATAATTTAGGCATTAAAACCATACAGTTTACCGATATGAATTGGGAGCCGGTTGCCTCTTCCGATACTTCCCACAACTTTACCGCAACCGCTAAACCCTAATAATCATCTCTGTTAAAATAATAACCCAACGAAGCTTCAAATTGAACGTTTCTATTAAAATTATCAATGGTAGGAAAATCAACCGAAGCGGCAATCAAAAATTGTTCAGCAAATTTACCGGCAGCGGTTAAGCGTATTTTATGAAACTCTCTGGTAGTATAAGGAGAAAGTTGATTACGCCGGGTGTCAAAATCACCGAGCAATGAAAAACCGGCAAATACCATATCTTGAAAACCGGCGAGTATAGTTGCCTGAAACAATAAATCCTGATCGCGCGAATTTTGTTGAGCAATAATTTGAGGTTCAATACTAAAATCATCATTAATCGCCCAATTATAAGAAGCCGTAATATAAAATTCGCGATTAAATTGACTTTGCGGACCCATTGTAAAAAATTGAAATTGTGGTTCGTTATTATGATGCATGGCAAAGCCTAATTCAAAATCAGCTAAAGCTAAAAGCAAACCGGCATCTAAATTAAGTTTGGCAAATCGTTGAATAGTTGATTGGCTTCCTGGTGCGGTAGTTATAACACGATTGTTGGTGTAGCGCAAAAAAGAAGTAGTAATCCCAATTTTAACATCAACCAAATCCATTAAATTTTGATTGTAAGTAGCAGAAGCACCAAGAGACATTTGGGTATGCTCAATACCTTGTAGATTGGCATCCATATAATTAAATAACACGCCGAAACCGCCACCTTGCAATGCTTCGGATTTACCATGTACATAAGCAAAAGCACGATTACCGGCTGTTTGAAAAAATCCATTTGCCTTTTTGTAGGCTAAGCCTACGTTCGCTTCACCATCTACACCAATATATGCTGGATTTATTGGATACATATGAAAAAAGTAATGCGTATTAAATGGATAACTTCGCTCAGTAAATTGAGCTTGAACTTTTGAAGAAGCTATATTGAACAATATTAAAACAACAAAACTAATTAAACTGGTGTATGAAAACTTGTGCTTCATTTATCTAATTTAAATATGATGATCGAAATTTATTAAGCTGCAATGTTTAAAAATAAATAGACAAAAACAAATTGTTTACTGGATTAACCCATACAATTAAGCGCAAATTTGTACTTTTACCTTAGTTTTAACTTAGTATAGTAAAATAAATAACTCGAACCGTTCATTTTACTTTACTTCAATCATCATATTTAAATGATCAAAAAATATTTACCTTGGCTATTGGTAGCAGCTTTTATCATTATTCAATTTTTTCAAATTGACCGCACTAATCCATCTTACGAAAAAACAAAAGATTTTTTTGCAAACACTCAGGTGCCTGATGATATGAAAATGGCAATTACGAATAGTTGTTATGATTGCCATTCACACGAGGTAAGCTATCCTTGGTATACTTATATTAATCCGGTAGGTTGGTGGGTAAAGGGGCATGTGAATGAAGGCATTGGTAAATTAAACTTTTCTGAATGGACCAACTATACAACACAAAAAAAACAGCAGAAATTAGGAGAATGTGCCGACCGGGTAGAAGCTACCGAAATGCCATTGTTACCATACATAATAGCTCATTCCGATGCCCGTTTAACCGAAAAAGCCCGTGCTGATTTGGTTGCATGGTTTAACAAACAAGCCACTAAATAATAGTTGACATTGTATAATGCCCGTAGAGGTCGCAATGTTTGCCACCTGTCTAAAAATGTTACCACAGAGGTCGCAATGTTTGCCACCTGTCTAAAAATGTTACCATAGAGGTCGCAATTTTTGCGACCTATAAAAAAATACCGACCTCTACAAATCCAAATTTTCAAATTCAACCGCTTTATAGCCGAAAAAAGGTTTATTTAACTAACTAATTGTTAATAAGACTTGTAAAATCTATATTTTTGGACATCTTAAATTGAACCATTTAACCAAAAAAAAGTCTTAAACCATATGAAGAAATTAACCGTTTTTACCTTCAGTTTGTTAAGTACACTAATAAGTTTTGCACAAGCTGATGAGAGTATAGTTGATGAAGAGGCAAAAGCTATTTTAGATAAGGTCAGTGCTATTTATGAAACCTACGAAACCATTAAGTCAGGTTTTGAAATGATTGTTGAATTACCGGAAAGTGATGAAAACGAAATGCAGCAAGGCACTTTTTATTTAAGAGGAGATAGTTATAAAATTGTTTTAGAAGATACCGAAATTATTACGGATGCCACCACACAATGGACTTATATGAAAGAAGTAGAAGAATTGCAAATTAGCGATTACGAACCGGAAGAAAATGGAATTACCCCTTCAGAAATTTTTTCAATTTATAAGAAAGACTATAGCTACTTTTATAATGGTAAAGATGAGTTAGATAAAAAAAAATATCATGCCATAGATTTAACACCATATGACAAAGAACAACCTTACTTTAAGATTCGCTTATGGATAAATGCGGAGGATAGCCATATAGAACAAGCTAAAGTGTTTGATAAAAATGGAAATCGCTACATATATAAAATCAGTGATTTTGAGCCCAATATTGACTTAACGGACAATTTTTTCTCTTTTGATGTTAAAAAATACGAAGAAAATGGGGAAATTGAAATAATTGACCTTCGATAGGAAACTTTTCGGTTCACTTTTGCGTTATATAGATCAAAGACACAAATTATACAAAAACACTCAAACAGTAAACATCCTTACAACTAAAAAATATTTAATGCTAAAAGCAACCAAATTAAACTAAAAATGCTCTTACTAATAAGTGACCCGATAGCTAAAAGCAGTCAAAGTATTAGAAAATTGCTCAAATACTTTTAAATGCTCAAATGAACGATCCATTAGAAAACGTTCAAACCAAAACTATAAGGGTTCACCTCCTTAACTAAAGGTTCACTCCTTTAACTTAGTTCATCCCTAAAGCTAAGTAATTTGAAAAAGTCGACTAATACAGTCGACTTTTTTCATTTTTCTACCGTTCATTTTTTAAAGACAACATTTGATTACTCCTCCATATTTACAAGCAGGTGATACTGTTGGCATTTTGTCTTCTGCCCGATCATTTACAAGTATAGAAATAAAACCCTTTGTTGAGTTATTAAAAAGTTGGGGCTTACAAGTACAATTAGGTAAAACGCTTGGTAAAGTACATTATCAATATGCCGGTACCGACGATGAACGGGCAATCGACTTTCAGCAAATGTTAGACAAGCCCGAAATAAAAGCCATTTTTTGTGCAAGAGGTGGCTACGGAACCCTGCGCATCATAGATCAACTTGATTTTGCTGCTTTCAATCAACAACCAAAATGGATTTGCGGCTTTAGTGATATTACCGTTTTGCACAGTACTTTACAGCAACAATATCAAACGGCTACTTTACATACATTAACTAGTTTATTCTTAAAAGAGGTCAATCTGTTCAGCCAATTTAGTTTGCGCTCCGCATTGTTTGGGGGCAAGTTAACTTATGCCTTTGATGTTCATCCCTTAAACCGGCTATCTGCTAAACAGGTTATGAAAGGTGAGGTGGTTGGAGGCAACTTATCTGTTTTGTACAGCTTAAGTGGTTCCTCAAGCGATATCATCACTACTAATAAAATTTTATTTCTGGAAGATTTAGATGAATACCTCTATCATATTGATAGAATGATGATGCAACTAAAACGTGCAGGAAAATTGAAAAATTTAAACGGCTTGTTAGTAGGTTCTTTTAGTGATATGAATGATAACAACATTCCATTTGGTAAAACTGCCGAATCTATTATTAAAGAGGCGGTTGAAGAATATAACTATCCGGTTATTTTTAATTTTCCTGCAGGACATACTGCAAAAAACTATGCCATTAAGATGGGAGAAGAGATGGAGGTTTATGCGTATGAAGGACAGATAATTTCTAAGCAATAGATCAACCAAAGTTATTTTCAATTTAACAGCTGCAACTCGATCTAATCCTTTTAAGATTCCTCATATCTTACTATTTTTACCAAATGGGGTTCCGTTCATTTTTTGCAAAGCCATTGGCTCGTTATGTAATTAGCAGCGCAAGCAAACAACATGTTAATCCATTTCAAACACAAGAACGGGTTTTTCAATATCTAATAAAAAATGGAACCGACACCCAATTTGGGAAAGATCATTGTTTTGATAAAATCCAATCTATTCAAGATTATCAAAAAGCCGTTCCTATTAGAGATTATGAAGGTATCAAAGCCTACATAAACAAAATTTTAAAAGGTGAAAACGATGTGCTATGGAAAGGCATGCCTGCCTATTTTGCTAAAACTTCGGGCACCACTTCAGGTGCTAAATATATACCAATTACCAAAGCCTCTATTCCTAATCATATCAACACGGCTCGCAATGCTTTATTTAGTTATATTGCACATACTGGTAAAGCCGCTTTTTTAGATGGTAATATGATGTTTCTTTCTGGCAGCCCGGTACTTGATTATTCAGACATTATTCCAACAGGGCGTTTATCGGGTATTGTTAACCATCATATACCGGCAATTTTAAAAACAAACCAACTGCCCAATTGGCAAACCAACTGCGAAGAAGATTGGGAAACCAAAGTACATAAAATTGTGCAGGAAACCCTAAGTAAAGATTTGCGACTGATTAGCGGCATACCACCTTGGGTACAAATGTATTTAGATAAAGTGATAGAGCAAACCCAAAAAACGATAGACGAAGTTTTTCCTAATTTACAACTGTTTATACACGGTGGCGTTAACTATTTACCTTACCAAAATAAATTAGAAGCTACCTTCAATAAGCCGGTTGATACCTTGGAAACCTTTCCTGCATCCGAAGGTTTTTTTGCCTTTCAACAACAGCCCGGTGAGGAGGGTTTGTTGCTCAATATTAACTCGGGTATTTTTTACGAGTTTGTTCCATTAGAAGAATTTTACAGCAATCAGCCAACCCGTTTAACCGTTCAGGAGGTGGAGTTGCATAAAAACTATGCGCTAATAATCAGTTCTAATGCCGGGCTTTGGAGCTACAGTATTGGCGATACCGTTAAGTTCATCACTAAAAACCCCTTGCGTTTAATAGTTAGTGGACGGGTTAAACATTTTATTTCTGCTTTTGGCGAACACGTAATTGGAGAAGAAGTGGAACGGGCGATAAGCGATGCCTCAAAGCAATACAACCTAAAAATTAATGAGTTTACCCTTGCCCCACAAGTTGAGGTAAAAACAGGATTACCTTATCACGAGTGGTTCATTGAGTTTGAGCAAGTGCCCGAATCGCTCTCTCAGTTCGCTTTGTATATAGATGAACAACTACAACAACAAAACAGCTATTATAAAGATTTAATTATCGGTAAAGTGCTGCAAACCTTAAAAATTACGGTAGTGCCAAAAGGTGGTTTTGCGAAATATATGCAGTCTATAGGTAAGTTAGGTGGTCAAAATAAAGTGCCTCGTTTGTCAAATGATCGAAAATTAGTAAAACAATTAATGAGCTGAGCAAAATTTTTCGGTTCAAATTTTTTGTCAATTTATACAAGTTTATCTAAGGAATGCTGAGAAAATATATTGATCAACTCTGATAAAGTCATTTTTTGATAGACGAGTTGAAAAACGTAGGCTTAGTGGGGCTAAGACGAGGCTTTTCATGGAAGTATATCGGAAAATGGCAAAGTCAGATGGTAAATTTATTTTTTTATCGTTCCGAAACCATAAAGTAGTTAACACTTTTGCATTAATTTTTTTGAAGCGAAACGATTTAGCATTATAATAACACCCGTCCCGCTTTCCGCTCAAATGCCATTTGCCAACGCTGCAAAAGCCACTCAAAATGGCATAACCGCTGCAATCGGGGCTAGTTTGCCAACCTCGGTTCTTCGTAGAAAGAAAAAAAACGGCGACAATCTAAAACAGGAAAGTATCAACTACTTTGATAAACTTTTTAAAAAGCGATACAAAAATTTTAGAAATAGCTAAACTCCAAACGCAGACATAGCAGCAACTACGGTAAATATTTTTAACGACGAACTTCTGCTGAACTTAATTCAGTAACTCCCAACATTAAAACTAAAATTGTTTAACATTGTATGGTCAATTTGGTATTACATCCAGAAACTAGTACATTTTGGTTAAAATCAGAATGTTCGATTAGGTAACACTTCAATTTACCTATGGTAAGGAGTTTTGATGAGAATAACCTCATCGCTCAAAAACGGCGGCGAAGGTAATAACATTATTTTTAATTCCTCAACTTTTAATCGTATCTTTGCAGGCGCAAATTTAAATCAACCCCAAGTATACATAAATTAACAAAAATTTTATGAGTAAAACAAAGGTGTTAATTGTTACGCAAGAAATGAAGCCTTATTTATTTTTAGATACAGCTTCAGAAATTGCCCGTAAATTGCCACAACATCTGCAACAAAGCGGAATGGAGTTGAGAGTTTTAATGCCGAGATTTGGTGTAATTAATGAAAGACGACATCGCTTGCACGAAGTGGTTCGTTTATCTGGTATTAATATAATAGTTAATGATGAAGATTATCCACTCATTTTAAAAGTAGCCTCTTTGCCAGGCACTAAATTGCAAGTCTATTTTTTAGATAATGAAGACTTCTTTAAAAGAAAATCTGTTTTTACCGACGAAGAAGATAACTTTTTTGAAGACAATCCGGAAAGAATGAGTTTCTTTTGCAAAGGAGTGTTAGAAACCGTTAAAAAATTCGGTTGGCCACCTGATGTTATACATTGCCATGGTTGGATGACCAGCCTTTTACCATTATATTTAAAAACAGCTTACAAAAAAGATCCCATCTTTACCAATTCGAAAGTAATCTATTCGGCTTATGCCAACTCGTTTAAAGACAATTTTGGTAAAGACTTTGCCCAAAAGACCGGTATGAACGGTATTGAAGAAGGCGATTTTGAAGCCTTTGGTAAAGCAGATAACAATGGTTTATCGGTTGGGGCAAGTACCTATGCTGATGCTGTTATTAAAGGCGATTCTAAACTACCGAAAAAATTAACAGACTATTTAAAGGATGTTAAAAAGCCGGTGATGGAATACCAAAACGGTGAAAGTGATTTTAATGCCTATAATGACTTTTACGCAACACTCTTAGACAATTAACGTTGTTTAGTTTTGTATGAAGTTATTACTTAAGTTAATTGCATGTAGCCTAGTATTTATTGTTTACAGTTGCAGCGAATCTTCATTAGTCGGAGAGGAATTATTGAATGAATCCATTCCATTTAATGCGGTAGTTAATGATACGCTAACCGTTAAATTAAGTACGGTTAAACAAGATAAATTGCGAACTGATGGCTTAGGTAATTATTTAATTGGGCATATTGAAGATGATCCCGATTTCGGAAATACTTGGGCGAGTGTTTTTACCCAAGTGCGTTTACCGTCTAACAATATTGATTTAGTTAGTAGTTCAAGTTTAGTGCCAGTTTATGATTCATTAGTTTTGCGTTTGGCTTATAATCTTTTTTATGGTGACTCCACTGCCTTACAAACTATTAAGGTTTTTGAACTAACCGAAAATTTAACCGAAGCTTGCGATACTTGCTATCAATATAGCTCTGCCAATTATAACTCAACGCCACTTGCTGTATTGGACAATTATCAACATCAATTTTCAGACTCTATTACTTTAAGAAGAGCAACTGCTTATAATCAAAAAACAGATACCTTTCTTGTTGAGCAAATCAATACGCCTACCCATTTGCGTTTAAAGTTAAACAACGAATTTGGAGAACGCCTCTTTGCACAATCTGGTCAAACACCTTTTGTTGATAATGATAGGTTTTTAGAATTTTTTAAAGGCTTGCATATAGAGGTAGACAGAAATAATTCTGATAAAGATTTAATGATTTCTTATGCCTTGCAAACCAGTAATGTTTCAAGTTTAGTACTATATTATCATACCGAAGGGCAGGATTATATTTATGGAGATACCATAAATGGTGTAGTAGATTCTTCTTTAGTAACCACTTACAACCACGAAACTTTAGACTTTTCAATTAATCCGTTTTCAAAAGCCTTCAATCGAATCATTAATGATTACAGTGGCTCGAACGCTTTGGCGGCATTGAATAGTAATCCTGATGAATTGGGTGATGACTTCGCTTATATACAAGCAGGTGGTGGTGTACATATTAAGGTTGAATTTCCTTACATAAAACACCAAGACTTTGAAAAGGTGTTAATTAATAAGGCTACTTTAAATTTGTATCCAATGCCAACTGCCAATGCAATGTTTAATCCACCTGACCTAATTTTTATGTACGATGCCGATTTGTATAATAGAGGTTTTTATACCGGCGATTTAATTGAATCTGGAAGTTTGCTCTATACCGATACCGCTACCAATCAAATGCGATATAGTTTTAATAGTTTAAATAATTTTAATTTTTCAGAATTGATTCAAAACATAATTGAAGGCGAAAATTCGGAAGAGATTATTTTAGTACCGGTCAACAACTCATTTACCGTTAACCGGGCTGTAATTGGTGGAGGAAATAGAACGGATGATTTAAAAGCTGAATTAGAGTTAATTTATACCTTAACAGATTAGAATATAAAACACGCCGTGTGTTTTTTTCGTTAAGAAATTCGATGTTTATTGAATAATGAGTATGGATTAACGAATGATGAATAATGATTTTTTAATTCAAAATTACAAAATACAGTATGTGTGGTATTGTAGCCTACATTGGCGAAAAACAAGCTTATCCTATTTTAATAAAAGGTTTACAACGTTTAGAATATAGAGGCTACGACAGTGCCGGTGTTGCCCTGTTAAATGGCCAATTAAATATATATAAGTGTAAAGGTAAAGTATCAGATTTAAAAGCCCATGTAAATGGAACGGTAAAAGAAGGCACCCTTGGTATGGGACATACGCGTTGGGCAACGCACGGCGCACCTAATGACATTAACGCACATCCGCATTTGTCGGAAAGTAAAAATTTGGCAATTATCCATAATGGTATTATTGAAAATTATGCGAGTTTAAAAGAGGCATTAATACAACGGGGTTTCTCATTTAAAACAGAAACCGATACCGAAGTGCTGATCAATTTAATAGAAGATATTAAGCAAAAAGAACAGGTAGATTTGGAACATGCCGTACGGATTGCTTTAAACCAGGTAGTTGGTGCTTATGCTATAGTGGTGATGTCTAAAGATAATCCAGATACATTAATAGCAGCGAAAAAAAGTAGTCCTTTAGTAATAGGTATTGGTCAAGATGAATATTTTTTGGCTTCTGATGCTACCCCTATTATTGAATATACTAAAAACGTAGTATATCTGGAAGATGAGGAAATGGCGATTATCACAAGGGGTGAAGATATTGTGATGAAAACCATACAAAACCAACCGGTAACGCCCTACATTGAAGAGTTGCAAATGAATTTGGAAGCCCTTGAAAAAGGTGGCTACGATCATTTTATGCTGAAAGAAATTTTTGAACAACCACAATCTATTTATGATAGTTTGCGTGGTAGAATGAGTTCAAAAGAAGGCACCATTTTGTTGGGTGGTATTAAAGATTATGTACAAAAGTTTGTTGCCGCTAAACGAATTATTTTTATTGCTTGCGGCACTTCATGGCACTCTGGTTTAGTAGCTGAATATTTATTTGAAGATCTTGCCCGCATTCCGGTTGAAGTAGAATATGCTTCAGAGTTTAGATATCGTAATCCCGTGTTGTATGAAGATGATATTGTAATTGCCATCTCGCAATCAGGTGAAACTGCCGATACTTTAGCCGCCTTAGAATTAGCTAAAAGTAAAGGAGCCACCGTAATTGGAATTTGTAATGTAGTTGGCTCAACTATTGCCCGCAAAACCGATGCGGGTTGTTATACCCATGCTGGTCCTGAAATTGGGGTGGCTTCAACCAAAGCGTTTACAGCACAATTAGCGGTCTTGTCTTTAATGGCATTACACATTGCGCAAGCCAGAGGTTCAATTACCGAAAGCCGCTATAGAGGTTTTTTGACTGCTTTAGCCCAAATACCAAAAAAAGTAGAAGAAGTTTTACAACAAAACGATGCCATTAAAGCGATTGCCGAAAAATATAAAGATGCTAAAAATTGCTTGTATTTGGGTAGAGGATATAACTTTCCGGTGGCTTTAGAAGGTGCCTTGAAGTTTAAAGAAATTACTTATGTGCATGCCGAAGGTTACCCGGCAGCAGAAATGAAACACGGTCCCATCGCTTTAATAGATGAACAAATGCCGGTAGTAGTAATTGCTACCAACGAAAGTGCATACGAAAAAATAGTATCGAACATACAAGAAGTGAAAGCCCGAAAAGGCAATATTATTGCGATAGTTACCGAAGGCGATACACAAATAAAAGCCATAGCCGATTTCACGATTGAAATACCCCATACCATTGAAGAATTAACTCCTATTTTGTCAGTTGTACCCTTGCAATTATTGGCTTATCATGTGGCAGTCATGTTAGGATGTCATGTCGATCAACCACGTAATTTGGCTAAGTCTGTTACAGTGGAGTGAATCTTATATATTTAAGCAAGGTATTTTTTATGCCAAGTGTCGGTGTAAAATCAGATTAGGGTTGCGAAGAAAATAACTTTACACATTATATGGAAGTATTTTTATGATAGACATGGCGAATAACACAGGTATAGCCTTTGCTGTCAATATTCCTTAAGTATAAAGCCGATGATTTTGGTTATAGCCTTGTCAATAACCGTATTTATAGGAACAATTTTCAGGTAACGCCTATACATCAAATTGACATTAATTAAATATTTAGGCTGGAACTAAATTATTGTTAAATTTGTAGTTGTATAAAAGCTTTAAGTACGATGCTTAGGCTATTATATAATAACCCCCAACATCTAAGCCAACAGCACTATAATGCTTTGGGTTGTTTAAAAAGCTAATTGATGTTTTTTAATGGAAAAATTCGTAAATCAACAATCGATGTTCAACATCAGATGTTTTTTGGTTGATTATATTAATGAATAACGAATATAGATTAACGAATAATGAAGGTTGATTGATTAGTAATGTGTAAATAAATGACATTCAATTTGGTGAAAGACACTCTGATATAATTGCAAGAGATTCCGCATCTTGAAAAATGCGGAAGGAGTAGAAAGCGGAAATAGCCCTTAATGCGAGTCCTTTCTGTTTCGCTCCAAAAAAAATGATCATTGATAAGGATGATTAAATTTTAATATAAATAAACAAAGACTGAACATATACAAATGGCAAGATTAACCACATTTTCAAAATTACTAATTACTCTAATTTTAGTTGCTTTAATTGCTTTCGGATTAATTACCGCAAAAAATTCAGGTTGGTTAGATAAGATAGCTCCACCAGAAAAAGCACAAGAAGATATTAGCGGATGGACTAAAGAGAATAACAACAAAGCGGCTGACAATAAAGCGGCAGATAACAAAAAAGATAGCCGTACAGAAGCGGATAATTCGATACCAGCAAGTAGCTCTAAACCAAAAAATAACAAAAGCCGAAGCGGAGGTGACGACTTTGATGGCACTTTTAAAGTAGGTGTGGTAACTTGGGGTGGTTATGCTGGTGGTCAATATTTTAATGAAGGTTTTGATGCCAGTGAAAAATCGCGCTTTTATAAAGATTATGGCTTTAAGGTGCAGTTTGAAGTGTTAGATGATTTTGATGCATCGAGGGCAGCATGGAAAGCCGGTGATGTAGATTTGTTGTGGGCAACCATTGATGCCTTTCCTACCGAAGTGGATGGATTGAAAAGTTTTGAACCGCAAGTGGTGTTTCAGGCAGATTGGTCGCGGGGTGGCGATGCCATTGTTGCCAGAAGAGGCATTGGTGGTGTACAAGATTTAAAGGGCAAAAAAGTGGCGGTAGCTCCGCTAACGCCTTCTCACACTTTTTTGCTCTGGATGTTAGATGCTGGTGGTTTAACAACTAAAGACGTTCAAATTATTGAAGTATCCAATGCTATTGATGCGGCAACGGCTTTTAAATCAGGTTCGGTTGATGCGGCTGTGGTTTGGAGCCCGGATGATGAAATATCTATACGAGAAGTAAAAGGCTCTAAAATTTTAGAAAGTACCCGAAATGCCAGTTATATTATTGCCGATGTTTTTTATGCAAAGAAAGATTTTGTTGAGAGCAACCGAACTAAATTACAGCAATTATATGAAGGTTGGATGAAGGGAGCCGCCGAAATTAACAGTAGTAAAGCTAACAAAACTAAAGCCAGCAAAATTTTAGCGCAAGGTTTAGGTATACCCGAAGCGGATGCCTTGCAAGCCATTAATAATGTACGCTTATGTACCCATGGGGATAACCAAAACTTTTTTGGTTTAAACAGTGCTTATAATGGAGTAACGGGTGAAAAATTATATCAAACCATGGCAGGCGTATATAACAAATTAAATTATGCACCAGCTAATGTGCCGGGGTGGCGATTAGTGGCTTACCCTAAATTGGTTAGTGCAACTACTAGTTTAAGTGGCAGTCAACACTTAGCAGAAAAGGGTAAAACATTTACGCCGGTAACCGAAGCCATGAAAACAGCTCCAGCCAAAACTTCGAAAGCTATTAGTATTAGTTTTAGAACAGGTGAATTTGAGGTAGATGAAAATGCGAAGTATATTATTGATCGTGAATTTGCTGACCTGGCTAAAGCTTTTGCCAACTCGCGTATTCGTATTGAAGGTAATACAGATAATACAGGCAGTGCAGCAAGCAATAAAGCTCTTTCGTTAAAGCGGGCTCAATCGGTAGCGCGTTATTTAGAAACCGAACACGGCATGCCCAAAGCCCGTTTTGTAATTGTTGGTAATGGACCAGACAAACCGGTTGCCAGCAACGATAGCGACAGTGGCAGAGCTAAAAACCGTAGAACAGATTTTCAATTTTTGGGAGAATAGATTTCAATTATTGATTATTTATTTATTTATTTGATTGATTGATAGTTCTTTTATAAACTCAGAACTCCTGACCCCAATCCCAAAAATCAATACTTGGAGTTTACCTCTTCGTAAAATAAAAACACATAAATTTATGCTATCAAGACCTGACAGGTTTTTGAAACCTGTCAGGTCTAGGGTCTACCTATAAAACCATTTACTTTTTAGGTGGCACTTCATTTTACGAGGGGTCAAGAGTTCTGAAACTTAGAGGCTACTCCTCTAACACCGGACAAAAACCGTCATTCTGAGAAGATGCTAAACGAAGTGAAGTAGCTCGCTCAGAATCTGTTAGATTGAAAAAGAGTATTGGTTATACTAACATTATTAGTTGAAGTAGCCGGGAGATACTGACTTTTAAATCTTATGCAATACTACATTTGTTATTTTTAAAGATAAAAGACAAGTTCAATTTTAAGAATTCGAAATGCGACAATTCAAAAGTCACCCTTTAAATTACCGGTCCCAATAATTAGTCTCCTTTACTTCCTTATAAATATTTTGGTAGGTAACAAATCTGCCTTCATCTATCAAGCCACTTTCACAGGCTTCTACAACTTTGCAATGAGGCTCGTTTAAATGGCTGCAATTGTCAAACTTACATTCGTTTAATAACTCGCGCATTTCTGGAAAATAGTGGCTCACTTCTTCCGGTTCTAAATTAATGAGTTTTAATAGTTTGATACCGGGTGTGTCAATTACTTGTCCGCCGAAACTTAAATCGTACATAGTGGCGTAGGTAGTGGTATGTTGCCCTTTTTCGTTGTAGTTAGAAACTACTTTGGTTTTTATATCTAAATCAGCTTCAATGGCATTTAAAATAGAGGATTTTCCAACACCTGATTGCCCGCTGATTAAAGTGTTTTTAGCTTTTAATAAGTTGCGAATTGTGTTGATGCTTTCTTCATCTTCAATAGAGGTTAAATAAGTTGGGTAACCGATAGATTCATACAATGTTTTGAGCACTTCAAATTTATCAAAGTCCTTTTTTTTGTACAAGTCTTTTTTATTGAAAATTAAAATTGCCGGCACGTGATACATTTCGCAGGAGACCAAAAAACGATCAATAAAACCAAGCCGGGTTTTGGGTTGTTTTAATGATGCTACGAGTAGCGACTGCTCTACATTAGAAGCAATAATGTGATTTTTACGAACATGGCGGGGTGAAGAGCGAATAATATAATTGTCTCTTTTATGAATGTCGGCAATAGAATGATCACCGCCGTCGAGCTCGATACTTACTTGGTCTCCAACGGCTACGGGATTGGTGGTATCACTTTCTTGCAAACGCAGTTTGCCTTTTAAGCGGCATTGCACTAATTTGCCATTAGTTAATTTTACGGTGTACCATTTTCCGGTAGATTGATAAACTGTTCCTGTCAAGGTTATTAATATTTAGTAATGATGAATATAATTATTTATATAGTTGTATTTGAAAAGATTTTTTAAATACGAGCGAAGTTGGAAGTATAGCCCCGATTGCAGCGGTTATGCTATTTTGCAGCCAAGCAACTGTAGCAGGGCAATAGCATTTGAGCGGAAAGCGGGCTGCGCTTCTCCAAACTAGCTGATCGTTTCGCTTCAAATTTTTCAATATTTAATTTTTAATGAATGAATTAAGGCTATGGATAGCTTGCGACATATCGATAATTAACTCGGGGTCGGTTTCGAAAGCATTGCCGGCTACAACTATATCGGCACCGGCTTCGCAAGTGCGCAGGGCTTGCTCGGGTGTTTTAATGCCACCTCCTACAATTAAAGGTAAGCGTATATTGTTAGATACTTTTTTGATCATCGCTTCGCTAACCGGATTTTTGGCTCCACTGCCCGAATCGAGATAAATTATTTGCATACCCAATAGTTGACCTGCCAAGGCAGTTGCCATAGCAATGCTTGGTTTGTCTTTTGGTATAGGCAGGCTGTTGCTAATATACGATACCGTAGTTGGTTGCCCACCGTCAATTAATATGTATCCGGTTGGCAGCACTTCAATATCCATTTTTGCCAACAGTGGTGCAACTTCTACGTGCCTGCCAATCAACAAGTCGGCGTTTCTGCCTGAAATAAGCGACAAATAAAAAATGGCATCGGCTGTAGCTTCAATTTGATTAGGGCTACCTGGAAAAATAATGACCGGCAGGTTGGTTAATTGCTTGAGTTCTTTAAGACAATTGTGAATTTGGTTTTGCGTTAACAGACTTCCGCCCACAAAAAAATAATCGATTTGACCAATATGGGCTTGCTCTACTATTTGTGGTAGATAGCCTTGTTTATATTGATCAGGATCAATTAAAACAGCAAACCTTTTTTTGCGTTCTTTTTTTGTTTGATGAAAGTGTTGTAAAACCAAAGATTAACTATTCATTCTATAGGTGTACAAAAGTAATAAATAATCGGCTTATCGTTTGATTTGTTTTTTGAAATTATTGTAGGCTTACAAATGCATATATTATGTTAGTTATTAAAATACTTTATCTTTATCGGCTTCAATCATATAAAAATTAAAGTCTATGAAAAGATTATATGTTCCTTTAGTAGTATTGTTCAGTATATTTTTTGGTTACGAATGTTTTGCTCAGCCTTTTGCTATAGGCGAAACCAACATTACGTTTAACGATCCGGTTAGAGGTAGAAATATACCTGCACAAATTTATTATCCGGCATCAACAGCCGGTACTGATGTTGCACCGGCAGCCGGACAGCATTGTGTAATAGTTTTTGGTCATGGTTTTTTAATTGGTTTTAGTCAATATCAATGGCTTGCCAATGCTTTAGTGCCTAATGGATACATTGTGGCGTTTCCTGATACCGAAACGGGTTTCCCCGATCACGGTGCTTTTGGAGGCGATATTGCTTTTTTGGTTGGTGCCATTCAAGCAGAAGGTACCAATACAGGTTCGGTATTGTTTGGAGGCGTTGGAGCCAACAGTGCGGTTGGGGGTCATTCGATGGGTGGCGGCGCCAGCTTTTTAGCAGCCGGTGGCAATACGGGTATTGATGCTCTGTTCAATTTTGCTGCAGCAGAAACCAATCCTTCTGCCATTGCAGCTGCCGGTTCGGTAAGTGTACCTACGCTGGTTTTTGAAGGTACAGATGATTGTGTAACGCCGTCTGCCGGTAACACGGGCGATATGTATGCTGCCTTAAATACACCTTGCCAAAGTTTAATTAGCATTACTGGTGGAAGCCATTGCCAATTTGCAAATAGCGATTTTGTTTGCGGTTTAGGAGAATTTGGTTGTGGGGGTTCTATAGCTCAAGGCGATCAGGAAAATACGGTAATTACTTACTTATTGCCATTTTTAAATTATCATTTAAAAATGGATTGCGATGCTGGTACTACATTTGATGGTTTGCTAACTACGCCGGTCGGCAGCACTACTCAAAGCAATTGCACAGTTCCTGACCCTGCCTTTTGTTCAACTACTTGCGCTAATGTTGATTTAAATATTCAGTTTGATGGCTTTCCGGCACAAACCAGTTGGGAAATTTTGGATGCTAATAATATGGTGGTTGCCAGCTCTGGTCCTTATACCAGTGTGGCTGGAAATAGTTCAACAACCGAAACCAATTGTTTGGCTGATGGCTGTTACACCCTTAATTTTTATGATGGATTAAACAATGGGATGTGTCCCTTTCAAAGCAGTGCCGTTGGGGTTTCTACTTTTATTACGCCAGGCACCTTAATTGCGCCAGGTAGTATTGTTGGCACCTTAAGTTTGGTGGCTACGCCAGGTTTATGCGGAAATTATTCATTAAATAATAGTGCTGGTACCACTTTAGTTAGTGGAGGTGGCAGTTTTGGGGCACAAGAAAGTCAAACTTTTTGTTTAACCGGTGGCATGAAAGCTTCAATTGCAGCCGAGGAGGAGATTATTAAATTATATCCAACCAAAGTGAAGGAGCTAGTGTGGATTGAAAGCACTGTAGATTTGAAACAAATCCGTGTTTTTGATGCGCAGGGAAAAATGCATCTACAACTTAGCCCAAATGGAGTAGTGAAGCAATTTGATGTAAGTGCATTGTCTGCTGGTTTGTATTGGGTTGAGTTGTTGAGTGCAGAAGGTTTGCTTGTAGAGCGGTTGGTTAAGGAATAGTTGCTACCAATTAATGACAAGTTTATCTAAACAATAAGTAGTTACCACATTTGCATTCATTTTTTTTTGAAGCGAAACCTTGTGGCATTACAATAACTTTATATCTCGCTTTCAAAATAGTTTTACAGTTACGTTTCAAATAAAAACAGTAAACGCTCACTTAAAATAAAATTATTTTTTAATCTGCCACTTTAATCGTTTTGGTTAATACATAACCATCGGTTGTATTACCGGTAAGGCTGTCTGCCAAATTAGCGTTAGATACGATACCGTCGTTGTCGTTATTAGTGTCCGGATTGGCTTTGTAACCCGCTGTGCCATACACCTCGTTCGACACCGTATCTGACCACGAAACCTGTGTTATCAACAATGAGTTGCCGGCACTGTTTTTAACTTCAACATGAATATGTGGCGTGCGCCCCGGATACCAACCCGGAAAAATACTGATAAAAGAAGCATTGCCACCGGCATTGGTCGTTTGTCTGCCCCGCAAAAAATTATTGTTGGTAAAGTTACCATCCAACTGTCCATTGTATTGCGAATAATTACCATCGGCATCGCAATGCCACACATCTACCAAAGCACCTTGTATGGGGCTGCAATTGTTGTTGATGTTCTGAATGTTCAAAGTAATCATCAGTGGTATACCCGCGCGGTCTCCAATAATGTTTTCCCGCACAAAATCGGCAGGTGTTTTTATAGGAAATGGTCCGGCAGTTTCAGTTGCGGATTCGGCACAGGCAGCCGGGTCAAAATCATCGGCTTTTTTGCAAGATGAAAACATAGTTGGAATGGCGATGATGCTGCCAACACCAACTGCTCCTTTTTTTAAAAATTTCTTTCTGTTCATTTTTATTTAAAATTTAATATTTAATAATAATTTCATATATAAATAATGAAGTTTTTTAGAAACGAAACTTGAGGTGAATTTAAAAACGCGCAGCCTGCTATCCGCTCAAATGCCGTTTGCCGCGCTACATTGCCTGCCCTGCAAAACGGCATAACCGCTCCTATCAGGGTTAGACTTCTAAGGGCACTCCGCTTTAATAACATTCCAAATATAATTAAACAAAAATGACACCTTTTTTAAAGATGTCACCTTTTAGTTAAACCACCGTTGCTGCTACCTTTTGTAAGTACCATCGGGCAATACCGTTGGAAAACCATACTGCGGGTCGGTCAACAATTCGTACACTGTGGCATCTTTATTTTGTACTTTTTCCTTAGTGTTTAGTTTCCATTCTTGCCCAATTTCATCTAAGCGGTTTTGCTGTGCGCCTAAAATAGAAGTTAATGCCCAATAATGATATTCGGTAACCTGACAATTGTATTCGCAGGTTTTATCATCATAAGTATACCAAGCCTCTGCCGGGTAATTGTTGGGTATGGACGTAAACTGACCGCCACGCGCTAAGTCCATCGCATTGGCAATTGAAGTACCCTGTTTTTCTCCAAAAATAGTGAGATAGACTTTGGCATAACCGGCGTGAGTAATAATGTGCAACACCTCTTCTAAAGCCGCATCAAATCTGCCGGTAAATCCGTTGGATACATAGTTTGGGTTGGTTTCATCATTCCCTAAATCTTGCCCTAATCTATTGTTAGGCGGATTAATGTTTAAATCATTTTCTTTTTTCCACATTACCATAAAGGCTTTTTCTTCCACCAACTTGTCTGCCACCGCTTGATTGTCGGGCGTACCATCTTCATTATTGTCGAGGTATTGTGCCATTAAGTTGGCGGCGTGTAATAGTTTGGCATCTTCTACTTGGGATACGGCATAAATATCAATGCCAAAAACCACTACCTTTTTATTGAATTTGGATAGCCCTTCATCGGTATGGCTGACTATGGTAAAATTGGGATCGTCGCCAGCATTGACCGGCGTAGTTGGCACTTCCTCTTTATCGCAAGAGCTTAACAAGCAAGGAAGGGCAACCAGCAAAAACATTTTGAACACTTTCATTTTTTCAAGTTTATTTGATACAATTAAAATAATATTCATTGTAACAACGCCGAAGATAGGTACATTTAGTATGTAATAAACAACGTTACTATACGATTGGGGATATGTGTACACAATTGAGGGGAAATGTGTTGATGAGTTTTTGGAGGTGGTTAGTTTTTTTGAGGGTGGCGTTAGTTGCTTGAAATCTTGACTAAACCCGCA
This sequence comes from uncultured Chitinophagales bacterium, assembly GCA_938023075.1. Classification (GTDB taxonomy): domain Bacteria; phylum Bacteroidota; class Bacteroidia; order Chitinophagales; family JAHDHT01; genus CALHDG01. The sequence continues at coordinate 328 of CALHDG010000070.1, read as the reverse complement.
AGGCGTTCTAATTTCTGTTCTACTAATTCTAACCCAACGAAGCCATAATTGTTAGCCTTCGTTCATCTTCTTTTTTATACCTTCTATTTGTTCAATAGTCAATCCAGTAATTTGACTAACCTCCGAAGAATCTTTTCCTTGTTTTAAGCATCTAATGGCTACATTTTCGATTCCCTGTTCGATTCCTCGCTCCATTCCTTCTTCATATTTTGTATTCATTACATTCATCATATCCCTGTAAGAAAGTAAACTTTTTTGATAAGCATCGTATTCATCTGCACTAAAGTTAGCTATTTCAGCCACTTTAAACGCTTTCTTGAATACCGGC